>NZ_JBDGQQ010000052.1:0-5014 GCF_042218895.1 Salinibacter sp.
GGTTCAAAGAAAGCGATGCATTTCCCGTTTCCGCTTCAGAGTCCTTATGCGTGCTAACGTTCTTTTCGACGCGGCGGGGGAATCCGTTTTCTCGCAGGTTGCCCTGGCCGTGGCCCTCGTCCTCCTCTGGACCGGGAGTCTTCCTGTAGGCGTCCACGCTCAGCGGGCCAACCGCACCCCGGAAGAGCTTGAGAACGTAGGCGTCACTCAGAAGCCCGGAGAGCAGATTCCGAAAGATCTCACCTTCAGGAATGAGCAGGGCGAATCTGTCCGGCTCGGCCAGTATTTCGACGGCTCAACGCCGGTGATGCTGACCCTCAACTATCACCGGTGCCCGCAGCTGTGTAAGATTCAGCTCCGGAAGTTTGCCGAGTCGCTCAGCGGCATGTCGTGGACGGCGGGCAAGCAGTTCGAGGTCGTGACCGTCGACATCAATCCAAGGGAGGGTCCCAAGATGGCGCGCAAGGCGCAGGAGCGGTACAGCGGTCCACTGCAGAATCCCGAGAAAACCCTGGACGGCTGGCACTTTCTCACCGGCACACAGGGCGCGATCGACGCCCTCGCCGACTCGGTGGGCTTCCACTACAAGCCCCTCGACGGCAAGGCCCAGCAGTTTGCCCATCCCGCGGCGATCATCTTCCTGAGCGGCTCCGGCACCATCAGCCGATACTTCACGACCCTCAGTCCCACACCGGGGAACCTGCGGACCGCGCTTGTCGAGGCCTCGAACGGAAAGGTTGGAAACGTCATCGACCAGGCCTTCCTCGCCTGCGCCCAGTTTAATCCGAACTCGAATTCCTACTCGGCCAGCGCCTTCAAGGTCATGCGGTATGGCAGCATCGTGATTGCCCTCCTCATGGGTGCCGCACTATTCGTCTTCTGGCGCCGTGAGACGGAGCAGCTTAATGCGGCCGAGGAAGAGGGGCTCGACGCGGTGCTCGAGGGCCGCACCTGATCGGCCGACGGCTTGGCCCCTCACGACGACTCCGCTCCCTCTCCTTCCTCGGCGAGACCTGTCATTTTCCGGCTCAGTCGCCAGAGACGAGCGGCCGCCTTTTCGTCGTAGGCCTCGGGCGACGGATTGACAATCTCGGTTTCGTTGAAGTACTGCCCCGTCTTTTCCACCTCGGGCGACGCCGCAAGGTAGACCACGCTCTGCGCGCCCTCTTCGGGCCGCTTGTAGAGCCACGCGAACAGGCGAGCGAGACGTGAGAACCAGCCAGATCCCCGCCAGATATTGGTGTTCACCATCCCCGGGTGTACGGCGTTCACAAGCACGCCCTCGTCTCGAAGACGACGCGCCAGTTCGTGGGTGAAGAGGATGTTTGCGAGCTTCGACTGGCCGTGGGCCTGTAGGGGGCTATAGCTCTCCTCGGCGTTGATGTCGTCGAAATCGATGCTGTAGCCCCGGTGTGCCTCCGAACTGACCGTGACAACCCGGGCCTCACCTGCACGCCCGGCCGTCTCCTGGAGCCGGGGGAGAACAAGGTGGGTGAGAAGGAACGGCGCGAGATGGTTGATGGCAAACGTGGCCTCAATGCCGTCAACGGTTTCTTCGCGCTCCTCCAGGAATACCCCGGCGTTGTTGACGAGCACGTCGAGCCGCTCGTAGTCGGCCCGGAGCGTTTCGCCGAGGGCGTACACCTCTTCCTGCACGGCCAGATCCGCCAGATGCAGGTCCACCGTGTCCCCGTGGCTGGGGGCCGCCTGAAACGCGGCGGCCTGGATTTCCTCGCGGGCTTCGCGTCCCCGTGCTTCGTCGCGGCACACCATGACCACGCGGGCCCCGAGCCGCGCCAACTCCTTCGCGGTTTCCTTGCCGATGCCAGAGTTGGCCCCTGTGACCACGCACACCGTACCGTACATGTCCTTCAGTGCCGAGGGGCCGGGGCCGTCGCCCATGGTGCCTGTCGGGCTCGATGATCGATCCTCCGAACGGCAGCCCTCCGAGGCGACACAGTACGCCTACACCTCGAGCGTGAGGGCACTACGAAAGGCTTCGATGTTTTGCGCCACGGATTGGTCCCCACCAAAGATGGAACTACCTGCCACGAGAACGGTGGCTCCGGCCCGAAGCAGCTCCATCGCGTTGCCGGGCTGGACGCCCCCGTCGACCTCCAGGTGGGCGTCGGACCCGAGCGCGTTGAGCCGGCGCCGGAGCCGCTGAACCTTGGCCGTCGACTCTGCGATGTAGCTCTGCCCGCTGAAGCCCGGATTGACCGACATGACGAGCACGAGGTCGACAAACGGAAGAATGCCTTCGAGATGTCCGAGCGGCGTGGCGGGATTTAGGGCCACTCCCACCTCGCAGCCCGCGTCTCGGATCTGCTCCGACACGCGGTGCAGGTGCGGGCACGCCTCCACGTGCACGGTGAGAACGTCCGCGCCGGCGTCGGCGAAGGCTCCGACGTAGCGCTGAGGGTCTTCGATCATGAGGTGCACGCCGAGCTTGGCCTCGTGCCCATGGGCCACAGAAGAGAGGGCCTCCACCACATCCGGGCCCACGGTGATGTTGGGGACGAAGTGTCCATCCATCACGTCAACGTGGAGCCACTCGGCCCCAGCGTCGAAGGCCTCCTCAGCGCAGGCGGCGAACCGTCCAGCATCGGACGCGATGATTGAAGGGGCAATGGTGGGCATCGTAGGCGGGGCAGGCATGGAACGGGTGGGAAGTCGGCGGGAGCGGCACGTGACACTTAGAATAAAGGGGCCGCTCGGCTAAACAAAAAGCGATCCCTTACTCTTTCGGTGAAAGCTCCGCAATGTTCTTGCTCGGGGTCCCTCATTGGTCCGGGCCTGGCGTTCGTCTCCTGCTTTCCCCATCCGGTCCTCAGGGGGTCCCCCGTGTTATGCTCACGCACCGAATGCCGCCTTCCAGAGAGCTGTCCTCCATCGCAATGCGACTTCCGTCCGACCGTGGCCTTGCGGGCTCCCATCCGGCTTCGGCGGTTGTACATTGCTCCGACGACGTGGGGTTATCGTATCTCGGGGCGGGCGGCCCGAACGCGCTGTTTGCGCGGGCCATGGGTGCCGCTTTGCATGACCGGTGAGTTTTTTACAGCGCCATCAACACTTGGAGGTGGTCTTCGACCTCGTCCCAGGCGTCGGAGTCCTCCCCCCGCAGGCGCCGATACGCCTGGTCGGCCTGATTGAACAGTTGGTCGCGACGATGCTGCTCGACGAGTTTTCGGAGGGTGTCCGTGAGCATAAACCCCTCCTCCTCAGCAATGGCCTTCAGGTCGGCGTGGACGTCCCGATCAATTCGGATCGTCGTGCTATCCGCCATTGATTTCCGCTGCTATGCTTGTGTGGTTACATCTGTGTGCACGAACGTATACGACCGGGATTTTCAGGAGGAACAACATCACCGGGTTCATTTCACCGGCACCTCGATTAGACTCATCCCGTCCCCGATGGCCTGTTCGAAGGCCCCCCGCAGTTCGTCTGGCGTGGTGGGCCGGGACCCGTCGATGCCGAAGCTCTCGGCGAAGGCCGGGAGGTCCGGGTTTGTGAGGCCGGTGCCGAAGGCCTCGCCGGTGTGGTCCATCTGCTTTTCCGAGATGAGGCCGTAGTCATTGTCGTTGAAGACGACGATGGTGTAGCCGCAGCCCAGGCGGGTGGCGGTCTCGATCTCGGCGGCGTTCATGAGAAAGCCGCCGTCGCCGGTGGCCGCCACCACGTTCGCGTCCACCGCCAGGGACGCGGCGAGGCCGCCCGGCACGGCGATGCCCATCGACGCGAGACCGTTGGAGATGATGCAGGTGTTCGGCTCGTAGGTGGGAAAGTTCTGCGCGATGGCCATCTTGTGACTGCCCACGTCCGAGAGGAGCACGTCGGCCGGCGCCATGGCGTCGCGGAGGAGCGGCAGCACGTCGCGGAGGGCGAAGGGGGCCTCATCGGACGGCGACCGGTCCACGTCGGCGACGATCTGTTCGCGCAGGCCCGCGTACCACTCCGGGTCAAACGCGAGCCCGGCGCCCCGGCACCACTCCAGCAGGTCGTGGAGCGTCCGGCCGAGGTCGGCGACGACCTCCACCTCCGGGTTGTACGCCTCGTACACCTCGGCGGGCTCGCTGTCGACGTGGACGATGGCGGCGTCGCAGTTCCAGTCCGCCGGGTCGTGCTCGGCGATGTCGTAGCCGACGGTAAGGACAAGATCCGCTTCGGCGATGGCGCTGGCGGCCTCGCCCTCGTCCCCCGAGTCGAGCGTCATCAGCGAGTGGGGGTCGGCGTCGGACACGGCCCCCTTGCCCATGTACGTCGACACCACGGGCAGGTCGGTGCAGGCCACCAGCGTCCGGAGCGGATCGGCGGCGTCGGTGCGCACGGCCCCGTTCCCGGCGATCACGAGGGGGCGGTCCGCGTCGGCGAGTAGCGCTTCGGCGCGGTCGAGGGCCTCGGGATTGGGGGCGGCGAAGGGTACCGGGTCGCGGACGGGGAGGGGCTCCATCTCCGTCTCCTCGGCCGCCACGTCCTCGGGGAGTTCCAGATGTGTGGCCCCGGGCTTCTCGTACTCCGCCATCTTAAACGCCTTGCGGACCGACTCGTGGATGATGTCGGGGTCGTCTAGCTGGGTGTTCCACTTCGTCACCGGCGCGAACATGCCAAGCACGTTGATGGCCTGGTGGCTCTCCTGGTGGAGCCGCTCCAGGCTGCCCTGCGCCGTGATGGCGACGACCGGGCTCTTGTCGAGGTGCGCGTCGGCCACGCCGGTGAGCAGGTTGGTGGCGCCGGGGCCGAGGGTAGCCAGGCACACCCCGGCCTCGCCCGTAAGGCGCCCGTGTACGTCCGCCATGAAGGCCGCGCCCTGCTCGTGGCGGGTGGGGACGAACGTCACGTCCGAGTCGCGGAGCGAGAAGAGGAGGGCTTCCATCTCCTCCCCCGGCAGGCCGAAGACGTGCTCTACGCCTTCGCGTTCGAGGCAGGCGACGAGGAGGTCGGAAGCTTGCATGGCGGTGTCGAATCGACTGGAGGATGATGAAACGCAGCTGCTCCCCGATGTCCCATTCTGCAA
>NZ_JBDGQQ010000053.1:0-1569 GCF_042218895.1 Salinibacter sp.
AGCGTCGCGGCGGTATTGTACACGGCGTTGAAGAAGGCCAGGAGCCCGACGCTCACGACGACGAGGCTGTAGCCGTGCCGCCACACGCGGTGGGCACAGTACACAGCCACCCCCACGGAAATAAGGGCCCCGAGCTGAAAAACGAGAAGAATGGGGTGATACTGCCACATGATCGGTCCCGGCTCGTGGTGGCCAAAATCGTGCCTACTTTTCGTGTGTCCGTTCCTGGGATCGAGGGCTCTGTTCCGCCCGCCCCACGTTCCAGCTTGGCCCAAATTCGCTGAGGAAGGGTCTCGACTCTCATTTGTGGCCGTCTGCTGGCCTCTCCCCTGCCAGTTAAATCAAGATTCATGCTAGCAACGGATCCGCTCTTTGGCAAGGGGACGTGCAATCGACACCTTTACAAAACCCTCAGTCTCTCCGGGGGAAGACGCTTCAGAGAAGCGTTTCCCGCCCGAACGGACCGGGTTCCCGTGGCTCCGCCGATCCGGGATCAATGAAAATGGATGGTTCTTTCCGGTCCCGGCCCGGAGATGGCCTCGGCGGCGAACACCTGAGATGCCGACTGGTCCAATTCGCAGCGCACTCCCGCCCTCCCCAACGATCCTTCCTGTCTCCGTTCATGCCCACCGACGCGACGCGTCGCTCCGCGCAGCCCGACACCCTCCCGCCCTCCCCGTTTCCGACCGACGACCCCATTTTGCGCCAGATTGGGGGGACCCCGATGATCCCCTATCCCGGGGTGGAGAGAGGACGGCTCTTCTGTAAGATGGAGTCGGAGAACCCCACCCGGTCGATGAAAGACCGAATTGCGGTGGGCATCCTGACAGAGGCTCTCCAGAAGGGGGAGTACGACACGGTCGTGGAGGCGAGCTCCGGCAACACGGCCGGTGCTGTGTCCCTCGTGGCCAACCGCCTGGGCCTCACGTGCAAGCTCACGTGTCCGGAAGGGACAAGCCCGGACAAGATCGGCTACATGAAGGCCTTCGGCGCGGAGGTGCACACGTGTCCGGACGTAGACTCGGACCATCCGGATCACTACCGCGCAGTCGCCCGGCGGCTTGCCGAGGAAGAGGGGGCGTTTCTGGTCGACCAGTACCACAATCTGGACAACCCGGGCGTGCACTACCGGTGGACGGGTCCGGAAATCTGGGCCCAGGCCGGCGCCGAGATGACCCATCTCGTGAGCGCGATGGGCACCGGGGGCCTCCTCAGCGGCAGCGCCCGTCACGTGAAGGAGCAGGCCGAGCAGACGGGGCGGGACATCACCGTTGTAGGGGTCGACGCCAAGCAGTCCAACATCTCTACGGCGTTCTACGACGCGGAGCCGGTCCCCTATGAGACCACCGTGGAGGGTCTCGGGAAGGGCGGTGACCTCCCGACGATGTGGTTCGACTACATCGACGAGGTGCGCAGCGTGCCCGACGATACGGCCTACCAGCAGGCCCGCACGGCCGCGCAGGAGCATGGACTGCCCATTGGGCCGAGCGCCGGCGCGGCCCTGTCCGTGGGGCTGGAGATCAGCGCGGCCCACCCGGACGCCCGGGTCGTGACGATCATCTGCGACGG
>NZ_JBDGQQ010000053.1:1669-14662 GCF_042218895.1 Salinibacter sp.
TGGAGATCAGCGCGGCCCACCCGGACGCCCGGGTCGTGACGATCATCTGCGACGGCGGCGAGCAGTACTTCGACACGCTGTTCGACGTGTAGAAGCCAGCCCCCCGGTACGCACGGGCAAGCGCCGGGCGGTTAGCCGGGAATTGCCGCCATGCCACCGGTAAAGATGCTCGCGATTGCGGCGATCACGACGTAGGCGAGAAAGCCGATGATGATCGTCACGAACGTTTTCGTGTTGTCGAGGTCCAGGCCCTGTCGGATGGCGACGAAGCCGGCCACGAGGGCCCAGATGCCCCCGACCAACGTCCCAAAGCAGGGAATAATCGCGAGGATCAGCGGGGCGTTCGCGAAGCCGATCACACGGAGCATCTCCCCGAGATCGGCCTGGCCCTCAAAGAGGGTCGTTCCGATCCAGTAGGTGAGGGCCGACCAGACGACCCATCCGATGAAGGCGGCGACGATGGTGACCAGGAACCCCGCACCGACCCCTCCGCCCCAGATAAAGGCTGAAAACGAGCGTCCGATGGCCTGGCACACGGCCGCGATGGCCACCACGCCTGCAGCCTGTCCAGTGGCGGTCGTATCGTGCTCGATCTGTTCGAAGGTGGGTACGTCGAGTTGAAACACCCCGATAATGCGCTGAACCATGGGACGGCCTCCATTTTCGAAAGGTCTGGTGGATGGGGGTCTCTCCTTACTCAGTTCCTGGGAAAAACAGGTAGATTTCAGGTGATAGGACCACAATAACTTGCATCCTCGAAAATGAAAAGCTCTGGCATGTAATCATGGGACGATCGGGCCTTGAATGTGGCCTCTCGAACCCAGTGACGGCGAGCGTGCTCGCGGTCGCCGGGCCCCACCCGCCCTGTAGGACGCCAAGAAGTGTTTTTGGGTGCTCCCACTTTCTTTCTCTCCGTGGGCATGATCTATGACGCATGTGGAGAGATCTCCCCTTCGTCCAGGCGAGACGAAATATGCGATTGCCGCGAGTACCGTGGAAGCTGATTGGTCGTCTGCCCCATCGCCCAAGCACTGTCAGTGCAGCCACGAGACGAGTGCTCTAGCTCCAGTCTTGACGTTCCATGCCGTCCCCGTCCCCCGAGTCTCCCAGTGCGCCCCCAGCCGTCGGCGTCGATGTCGGCGGCACCTTCACCGATTTTGTCGTCGTCACCGACGAGGGCCTACAAGTCCACAAAGAGCCCACCACGGACCCACAGCACGAGGCGGTTGTCGCAGGGCTTGATCGTCTGGAGGTTGGCCCCACCGCGCCCATCGTCCACGGCACCACCACGGCGACGAATGCCCTGCTGGAACGGCGCGGCGCCCGCACGGCGCTGGTGACCACGGAGGGCTTCGCCGACGTGCTCGTCATTGGCCGCCAGAACCGGCCCGACCTCTACGACCTGCAGCCCTCGCGTCCGTCCCCGCTCGTTCCGGCCGAGCGGCGCCACGAGGTCCCCGAACGACTGAGTGCCGACGGTGAGGTGCTCGCGCCCCTCGACGAAGACGCCGTGCGGCAGGTGGCGCGGATGCTTGCTGAGCAGGATGTGAAGAGCGTGGCCCTCGTGTTTCTGTTTTCGTACCGGGATCCAGAGCACGAGGAGCGGGCCGCCGAGATTCTGCGGGCGGCCCTTCCGGACAACGTGCCGATCACGCGGAGCAGCGCCCTCCTCCTCGAGTACCGCGAGTACGAGCGCACGGCCACGACGGTGGTCAACGCCTACGTCCGCCCCCCGGTGGAGCAGTACCTGGCCCGGCTCGACGAGACGCTGGGGGAGCGCCCCGTCCGCGTCATGCAGTCGAACGGCGGCACCATCGGGCTCAACCTTGCGGCCGAGCAGGCCGCCCGGCTGGCCCTGAGCGGTCCGGCCGGCGGTGTGGTGGGGGCCCTCGGCGTGGCCCGGCGCGCCCTGAACACCGACGCGCCCCGCATCATGACGCTCGACATGGGCGGCACGAGTGCCGACGTGGCCCTCTGCGACGGCGCGGTGCCGCGCACCACCGAGCACACCATCGCGGACCTGCCGCTGCGCCTGCCCGCCACAGACATCCACACGGTGGGGGCGGGCGGCGGGAGCATTGCTCACGTCGACGCCGGGGGCAGCCTGCGGGTGGGGCCGGAAAGTGCGGGGGCCGAGCCGGGGCCCGTCTGCTACGGGCGCGGCGGCACCGAACCCACGGTGACCGACGCGCACCTCGTGCTGGGGCGCCTGGCGGCCGAGCACGTGCTGGGCGGGGCGGAGACCCTCGACATGGCCCCCGAGGCGGCCCGCGAGGCGGTGGCGGCGCTCGGGGCGGACCTGGGCCGGTCGGCGGAGGAGGCCGCCCTTGGCATTCTTCGCGTGGCCAACACGACCATGGAGCGGGCGCTCCGGCGCGTCTCGGTGGAGCGGGGGCACGATCCCCGCGACTACACGCTCGTTGCCTTCGGCGGGGCCGGGCCCCTCCACGCGGTGGCGCTGGCTGAGGCCCTGGGCATGAAGCGGGTGCTGGTCCCGCCCGCGCCCGGTGTTCTCAGCGCCCTCGGCCTGCTTATGGCCGACGTGGTGTACGACACGTCCCGCGCGGTCCTGACCCGCGCCGCCGCGCTCCGGGACGATCCCGCGCCGCTCCGCGAGGCCGCCGCTGCCGTGGAACGCGAGGTCCAGGACGTTCTCGCCGACCACGGGACGCCGGCGCTCGACGTCAAACTTGATGTGCGCTACGCGGGGCAGAGCTATGAGGTGAGCGTGCCGCTGGAGACGCCGATCACCGGTGCGGCCGTCGACGACGCCATCCAGGCCTTCCACGACCGGCACCGCCGCCGCTACGGCCACGCCGATCCGGACGAGCCGGTGGAGGTGGTGGCCCTCCGCGGACGGGGCACCGTCGCCGTCCCGCCGCCGGCCCTGCCCCGAGAACCCGAAACGAGCCGGCCCCTAGACGATGCCGTGCTGGGGACCCGGCCGGTCTGGTTCAACGACGAGCCAACCCCAACGACCGCCTACGCCCGAACGGACCTGCACCACGGCCACGCGTTCGAGGGCCCGGCCGTCCTCCATCAGTACGACGCAACCCTCGTTGTCCCCCCTGGATGGCGGGCCCGCATCGACACCTGGCGGAACGTTTGGATCGAGCGGCGGGCCGGGCGGTAGGCGGAACTGGTCATTGGAGCCGAGACACGTGTTGGAGACACGCACGGGGTGATTCTCCCTCCCGCTAACTCCGGAGTTTCCGACGGTCCCATGCCCGACGCACCGCCGTTTGAGGAGTGGTGCCGGCGCCTGAAGGCGTCGGACCGTTCCGCATACGCCGAGCTGTTTGAGGAAATGTACGAGCCGCTCTTCCGGTACGTCCGGTCGATCGTTCAGGGGCCGGAGGCCGCCCGGGACGTGACGCAGGACGTGTTCATTCGGCTGTGGGACGCGCGGGCGTCACTCGTGCCGGAGCGGTCCTTGGAGGCGTACCTCTACCGGATGGCGCGGAACCGGGCCTACAACCACGAACGCACCCGACGCACCCGAGCCGAGAAAGAAGAGGACGTGCGCGACAAATCGGCCGCCCAGCCGGCCCCGCTGGAGCCTCCTGACGCGCAGGCGGCGGCCAGTCAGTTCGAAGATCGGCTCTGGCAGTGGATCGGAGAACTCCCCGATCGGCAGCGGGAGGCCCTCACCCTAAGTCGCTTCGAAGGCCTGAGTCACGACGAGATCGCGGAGGTGATGGGGATTTCGCCGCGGACGGTCAACAACCACATCGTGCGGGCCCTGAAGCACCTGCGCGAGCGCATTCGCGATCACGAACCCAACCTGCTCGACCGCGATGAGCACTGATACTCCCCACATCCCCCCTGAGCTCCGCGACCGGCTTCGAAAAGAGTCGCCCGAAGAGCGGGCTGATCTTGAGGCAGTCTGGGACCTGCTCGGCACGGCGAAAGGGACCGCTGGCGAGGCGGCCGACCCCGAGGCAGCCTGGGCGGACTTGGCAGAGCGCCACCCGGAGCTAGCTCCCACTCCGGAGAACGGAGAGCCGGACCCCGCAGACCCCGAGGCCACATCCCGGCGCGAGCAGCGCCCGGCGCGCCGGCCGCAGCACCGCCGGTCCCCGCAGTGGGCCTGGGGGCTCGCCGTCGCCGTCGTCGTGCTGGTGGGAGGGCTCTGGCTGTGGCAGCGGCCGGTGACAGTGACGGCCCCGGCCGGCCAGCAGCAAACGGTGTCCCTCCCCGACGGGTCGACGGTTGAGCTCAACAGTGGGACGACCCTCACGTACCGCCGCGCCTTCCAGTCCTGGCCCTTCGTGGACGCCCAGCAGCGTGTCGTGCGTCTCGACGGGGAGGCCTTCTTCGAGGTAGTCGAGGGAGCGCGTCCCTTCGAGGTCAAAACGACGACCGCTCAAGTCTCCGTGGTGGGAACCCGCTTCAACGTGACGGCCCGAACCGCGGGGAAGACCGGCACGAAGGTAACCGTGGTTCAGGGGCGCGTTCGGGTTGCTCCCCGGACCCAGCCGACGGATACCGTCGTTCTGTCTAAGCCCGGTTACATGAGTCACGTGGCGGCGGCGTCATCGTCGCCCACGGCGCCCCAGCCAGCCCCCGTCGACCACATCCTCGCGTGGCGCGACGAGGGCTTCGCGGTCCATGCCCGGCCGTTGTCGGCAGTGATCCAGGCACTCGAGCGGCGCTACGATAAGGTCCTTCGTCTCCATCCGTCCGTCCGCCGGCCCGACGCCCCCGTTTCGCTCTACTATCCAACACCGACCGATCTCGAAACCATCCTTCACGACCTCTGTACAGCCCGCGATCTGAACTATCGTCCCACGAGCCGGGGATTTGAGATCTTCGCGGGATCGAACGGCCCGTAGAGGGGTCGCTCTCCTCCGTCCCGTTCTCTCAGCCGCCCCAACACAGCGCGTCCCGGCCACTTATGACTGCCACTCCGGTCTCATTGCGCGGAATCGGTCTTCTGGCAGTGCTCCTCCTCTGGGGGATCGGGGGACAGGCCGTGGCCCAGTCGACGGGCAGTGAACCTGCCTCGATCAACGTTCAGGGCGTGCCCCTTGGCCAGGCGCTGGAGCAGGCGGCTGCCTCGGCCGGCATCAGCCTCGTGTACGACTTCGCGCTCGTCGAGGGACACCGGGCGTCCTGTACGGCCCGCAATGTCGCCCCGGCTGCGCTCCTTCGCTGTCTGCTTGAGGAGCACCCGATCGATTACGTCCGAACCTCGGAGGGAACGTACGTTCTCCAGACCGCCGTCCGCCGTCCCCCTCGGCGAGGCCAACTGACCGGAAGCGTTCGGGGTGGAAAAAGCGGTCGTCCACTGGTGGGGGCCCACGTGCGGCTGCCGGACGCCCAGCAGTTTGCGGGTGCGGTGACCGACTCGGCGGGACGGTTTCGGCTGACAGGGCTCGTGCCGGGTCCCCACACTGTCGTGATCAGCCGCCTCGGCTACGCCCGTCATGAGGCCACTGTTCGTGTGCCGCCCGGGGGAGCGGCCCGTCACGAAGCAACACTTGCCCCGGCCCCTATCGTTGCGGACTCGGTCGTCATTGACGCCGATCGATACGGCTCGTCCTCTGCTCAAGGGGGCGAAGATCGGGTGTCGGCCGCGCAGCTACGCCAGCCGGTGGGGGCGGGCCCTCCCGACGTGCTCGACAGGGCCAGCACCCTCCTCGGACTAACCACCTCGGCCCCCTACGCCAACCTCCACATTCAGGGCGGGGACGCAGGGGATCATCGGTTTTACCTCGACGGCGTGCCGGTTCGGAACCCGACGAGTGCGGGCCAGCTCCTGGGAGCGTTCAGTCCCCTGGCCCTCGACGGGTTGACGGCCCGGAAGGCCGGGTTCGGCGTGCTGGGCGGGAACGCCCTGTCCGGCACCATCCACCTGAGGCACGACCTCTCGGGCCGAAAGTCCCGGTACGGGACTGTGCGGGTAACCCCGCGCAGCGTTGAGGGACGATTTCGGGGGACCGCGTCCCTGGGGACCGTCCCCGTGACGGTGATGATGGCCGCCCGGACCAGCGTCTGGGACGTGTATCAGGAGGCTGGTCTCCACGACCTTATCGACCGGTGGTCGACGCTCGATCCCGTGCTCGCGGCGGCCCGGACTCCCGCTGACACCTCTCTCGCGGGGGGCCATCTGGGTGCCCGGGCACAGCCCAGCGCGGGCTTCTACGACCTGCACGGCGCCGCCCAGTTCGACCTCGGTCCGGCGGAGGAGGTGTACGTGTCGGCCTACCATGGGGGGAGCCACCTCGGGGCCGACCTCGTGCTGGGGCGAAATGTCGGGGGGCGGTTCAGCGCTGCAGCCGGTACCGAGGCCTCGCTCGGTGGTGTGGTCGACACGTCGGCGTTTGCGTTGCCCACCCACGACGAGTTTTCGTGGGCGAACACGGCTGCGCAGGCCCGCTACGAAGCCCCTGTGACATCACGGACGACGGGGACCCTGCAGGCCTCCGTGAGCCACTATCGGGGCGAAACGCAATCCGAGGTTGGGCCCCTGAGACAGGACTCGCCGTCCGACGACTACACGTCCACGGTGGCCGCGGCCCGGCGGGCCGCGTACAAACAGGAGGGGATGAACAGCATATCGGAGGTCGATCTCGAAGGCCGCCTCGACGTCGCATTCTCGACCCGTGGCGGGCTCGCGCTGACGGCAACCGCGACGTACCAGAGCAGCCGCTTCCGGATCGGAAATGCGTTTGCCCCGCGGCTCCGGCACCGGGGAAAATCGGTCCGGCTCGCGACCGCCGCGGAAACGACCGTCGGGATCGGTCCCCACGCAACGCTCGAGGGAGGCATCCGTCTGACGGGGCTCCCGTCGCAGGCCCGACTGTTCGCAGAACCGCGGGGGCGTTTTCGCTACAACCGGTCGCTAGGCGCACTCGGAACGGTAGGGCTCCAGGTGAAGGGCGGTCTCTACCGACAATTCACGACACAGTTTGAACTCCGCCGAGACGGCGCCACGGCCGTCGTACCCACCACGCACGTGTGGCTTCCGGTCTCTTCGTCCATGACGCCGTCCCGCGTCTACCACTTCGCGGCCGACCTCACGTGGCGGCCGGGTGCTCACTGGCAGGTCGACCTAGAGGGGTACCGGAAGTGGCAGCCCCATCTGCTCGCCGTCGACTATCCGGCCCTCCGGAATACCCCCTCACGGCTGGGAGACACGCCAGGTGCCTCCCGCATCCTCGGTTCGAGCCAGGGGGATGCCTACGGCGGGGGCCTGCACGTGACGTACGATGGGCCCTCGCTGATGGGAGCGCTGCGGTACGAATATAGCCGGGCCCACCGAACCTTCCCGGGTCGCTTTGACGGCCGCTCGACTCCGGTCCCCTGGGTCAAGCCCCATCATCTCACCCTGAGCGCCGAGGTTCCCCTCGGGGAAGGCGTCGCCCTTGAGGCGCAGGGCGAGGGCGTGTGGGGCCGCACCTGGGGCTACCGACGGGCCTACTACGCGTACCTGACGCCCGCGGACCTTGAGGAGGCCTGGGATCGGATTCGTCTAGACCGACCGGGTACGCATGTCCTGTCCCCGCTCTACCGGCTCGACACGGGGCTCAGCATGACACAGTCCTGGGGCGGTGTTGAGGTCAAGGGACGGATCGGGATCGCGAACGTCCTCGACCGGAGAAACACCGCCGATTGGGCGTTGGAGCCCCACCGGAACGGTACGGTCTCGCGGTGGGCCCGCACCCTGCCGGGCCGACGGGCCACGATCTCGGTGCGCATTCGCTACTGATCGAGGCAGTTTTCATCTCTTCCGCCGTCTTCTGCTTTCCTGTATCCCTTCGATCTCTCGATGGACGGCGCTGACCCCATCCTCCTGGAGCTCTACCGCCACCGCTTTGAAGGGGTGGCCGACGAGATGGGCGTGACGCTCCGGCGCACCAGCTACTCGCCCAACATCAAAGAGCGGCTCGACTTCTCCTGCGCGGTCTTCGACGGGGACGGTGCACTGGTAGCCCAGGCCGCCCACATCCCTGTCCATCTGGGGGCCATGCCGGCGAGCGTGGACGCGGCCCGGGCCGCCGTCGACGCCTGGGCCGAGGGCGACGTGGTGGTGCTGAACGACCCGTACGAGGGCGGCACGCACCTGCCAGACGTGACGATGGTGTCGCCCGTGTTTGTGGGCGACGCCGACACGCCCGCCTTCTTCGTGGCGAGCCGCGCCCACCACGCCGACGTGGGCGGCATGACGCCCGGCTCGCTCCCCCTCGCCACCGAGCTGGTGCAGGAGGGCACGATTATTCCGCCCGTCAAATTGTACGAGGGCGGCACGCGCAACGACGCGCTCCTGCGGATGCTCCTCCGCAACGTGCGCACGCCCGACGAGCGGCGGGGCGACCTGGCGGCGCAGCGCGCGGCCCATTCGGTGGGGGCGGAGCGCCTGCAGGTCCTGACCAGCGCGCACAGCGCGACCGAGGTGACCACCTACGCCCGCCACCTACAGGCCTACAGCGAACGCCGGACGCGTGCGGCCCTGGCGGACTGGCCGGCGGGCACGTACGCGTTCGCCGACGAGCTGGAGGTACAGGGCGACGAGACGGCCACGATCCGCGTGACGGCGACGGTGGACGAAGAGACCGTCACGTTCGATTTTGTGGGCACCGACGAGGCGGTGGATGGCAACCTGAACGCTGTGCTGCCCATCACCGAGTCGGCGTGCTACTACGTGGTGCAGGGACTCACCGGCGGCGACATACCGGTGAATGCGGGCAGCCTGGCGCCGGTGTCTGTAACGGCGCCGCAAGGCTCGCTCGCGAATGCCGAGGCGCCCCACGCCGTGGCGGGGGGCAACGTGGAGACCTCCCAGCGCATCGTCGACACGGTACTCGGGGCCCTTGCCCCAGCGCTCCCCGACCGGGTGCCTGCTGCGGGACAGGGCACGATGAACAATCTCACGCTCGGCGGCGCCCGGCCCGATGGCTCCCCCTTCGCCTACTACGAGACCATCGGGGGCGGCATGGGGGCAGGGCCGGGAGGGGATGGCCTCAGCGGTGTGCACGTGCACATGACGAACACGCTCAATACCCCCATCGAGGCGCTGGAGCAGACGTATCCGTTCCGGATCGTCGCCTATCAGTTGCGGCCGGGCAGCGGCGGAGCGGGCCGGTTTCGTGGGGGCGACGGCCTTGTGCGCGTCTACGAACTGCTGGTACCGACGACCGCGACGATGCTCAGCACACGGCGCGTGCGGGGCCCCTGGGGACGCGAGGAGGGAGAGGACGGCGCCCCGGGGCGCACGGTGCTTGTCCATCCCGATGGAACTGAAGAAGAACTGCCGGCGCACTTCTCCCGACAGCTGCCGGCGGGCAGTCGCCTCCGCATCGAGACGCCGGGGGGCGGTGGCTTCGGCGTGCCCAACGATACCGCAGGATAACTGAACCGGGCCGGAACCCGCGGCGGGCGGGCCGCCTTCGTACGTTGCCTTTTAGGAAAATACGTTTCTTCGCACGCAGAAGACACGACCTCCCTCATGAATGTTGAGGAGCTTGAACAGGCCGTTTCCAAATTGCCTCCGGAGAAACTGGCCGAGTTCTCGGAGTGGTTTCGGGAGTATCGTGCCGACGTGTGGGACGAGCAGATCGAGCGCGACGCGAAGGACGGTCGGCTGGACGAGAAAATCGAGAAGGCGAAAGAGGACTACGAGGCCGGTCGAACGACGTCGCTGTGACCCATCGAGCCACGCCCGAGTTCTGGGAACACTACGAGCAGCTACCGGGCCACGTCCGGGCGAAAGCAGACCAGAAGTTCGAACTTCTGAAGAACGATCCGTCCCATCCCTCCCTCCACTTCAAGAAGGTCACGGACGAGCTGTGGTCCGTTCGGGTGAGTCTCGATTACCGTGCGCTAGGCACCGACATCAACGGGACGATCGTCCGGTTTTGGATCGGCCACCATGCGGACTACGATCGCATTCTGAGCCGCTGATCCCTGGTCTTGAGACCCGTCCGTACTGTGCCAGGGTCATCGGGATTCCGGCTCGGCCCCGTGGGTAAGAGCATTCTCTAGCATCTCACGCACGTGGTCGTCGGCGAGGCGGTAGTAGACGTGCCGCCCCTCGCGCTGGTGGGCGACGAGCCGCGCATCGCGGAGCACCCGCAGCTGGTGGCTGACGGCCGACTGGCTCATGCCGAGGGCCTCCACGATGTCGTGGACGCAGACCTCCCGGTCGCGGAGGAGGCACAGGATGCGCAGCCGGGTTTCGTTGGCAAACCCCTTGAGGAGGCGAACCGTCGCGTCGGTCACGGGGTCGGCCGGCAGCGCCTCCGAGAGCACCTCCTCGGTTCCACAGCTCGTGTCGAGCGTGTCGGAGTCCTCGGCGGTGTCGGGAGGCATAGGCACAAAACCGCGAGTTCGGGAAGATGACTCAGAATTCCCCAATACGCCGGAATTCCTCCGGTTCCGTGAGAGCGCGTCCAGAGGCGATGCGCGACCGAGCGTCGCCCGGTCCTCGGGACTCGACAGGCACCATGCAACGAGAGGTTCTACGGCGAATACCTCAGGAGACGGAGCGCGTTGCCCACCACGAGTAGCGTGGAGCCCTCGTGGAGCACCACCGCCGGGCCGATGTCTAGTCCAAAGATCGTGGCCGGCACGAGGACCGCCACCATGCCGAGCGCGATCCACAGGTTCTGTGTAATGACGCGGCGCGTCTGGCGGCTGAGCCCCACCGCGAACGGCAGGCGCGACAGATCGTCGGCCATTAGGGCCACGTCGGCTGTTTCCAGCGCCACGTCCGATCCGGCCGCGCCCATGGCGATGCCCACGCTGGCGTTCGCCATCGCGGGGGCGTCGTTCACACCGTCGCCCACCATGGCCACGTCCTCGTCGTTCTGGAGGACCCGCACGGTGTCCACCTTGTCGTCGGGCAGGAGGTCGCCGCGTGCCTCGTCGATGCCGAGGGTTTCCGCCACGGCGTCGACCACCCGCTGATTGTCGCCGGAGATCATCACCATCCGCCGGATATCGAGCTGTCGCAGCCGCTCCACCACGTCGGCAGCTCCCTGACGAGGCGTGTCGGCCAGACCAATCACACCGAGATAGGTCTCTCCTTTTCGAACGATCATGGTCGTCCGCCCCTTTGACTCCAGGGATTCGACCGTTTCCCGGAGAGCCTCGGGAAGAGAAGACCCGTCGATTTCGTCGAAGAGAGTGTCCTTCCCAACGTATACAGGGACGCCCCCGAGGGACGCTCGAATCCCTCGGCCCGTGATGCTCTCCAAACCCGTGGCGTCCGGAAGCGAGCGGCCGTCGAGATGCTCTTGGCCATGCCGAACGACCGCCTCCGCCAGCGGATGATCACTGAGCTGTTCGGTAGCAACGGCGACGCGGAGGAGTTCTTCCTCTAAGGTCCCGTTGTAGGGTCGCACGTCTGTGACCCGTGGCTTTCCTTCCGTGAGCGTACCGGTCTTGTCAAAGGCCAGGGCGCCGAGGCGGCCCAGCCGTTCGAGCGGCCCGCCGCCCTTCACCAGCACGCCGCCCTGCCCGGCCCGCGCCACCCCACTGAGCACGGCGCTGGGCGTGGCGATCGCCAGCGCGCACGGGCTCGCGGCCACGAGCACGGCCATCGCGCGGTAGAAGCTGTCGGCGAACGTCTCGTTGAGGGGAATCCAGGCGAACAGCAGAACGGCGACGAGGGCGAGGACGGCGGGCACGAAGATCCGCTCGAACCGGTCGGTGAACCGCTCGGTGGGGGCCTTCTCGGCCTCCGCCTCCGTCACCATCTGCACGACCCGTGAGATGGTCGATTCGCCCGCCCGCTTCGTCACGCGCACCGTCAGCGCCCCGCTGCCGTTGATGGTGCCGGCATAGACGCGGTGCGCCGCGCCCAGATCGGTCGGATCATCGACTGCGTCCGGCGTCTCGACCGGCTGCTTGTCCACGGGCACGCTCTCGCCGGTCACGGGCGCCTGGTTGACGGCGCTCTCGCCGTCGGTCACGAACCCGTCGGCCGGAATGCGCTCGTTCGGCTTCACGATCACGGTGTCCCCGATGCGCAGGTCGTCCACGGAAATCTCCTCCTCGGCCCCGTCGCGTCGGACGAGCGCGGTGGCCGGCGCCAGCTCGGCGAGCGACTCGATGGCCTGCCGGGCGCGGCCCATCGCGTAGTGCTCCAGGGCGTGGCCGAGGGAGAAGAGAAACAGCAGAAACGCCCCCTCCAGCCACTTCCCCAGCGCCGCCGCCCCCCCCGCCGCCACGAGCATCAGGAAATCGACCTCGAAGTCCCCCACGCGGAGCGTGTCGACGGCCTCCCGCACCGTGTAGTACCCGCCGAAGACATACCCACCGACGTAGAGCCCCCAGGGAATCCATTCGGACACGCCCCCAACGAACGAGAGCCCGAACCCGGCAGCCACACACACCCCGGCTACGATCGCGAAGATCAGTTCCGTTTTCTCGCCGAAGATGCCGCTATGGTCGTGTTCGTGCTCCTCATCGGTCGCGTGATCGTGGCCCTCAGTCGTCTCGTTCGGGGCCAGGTCGCGGGCATCGAGCACGTCCCCCCGCACCCGCACGCCCATCGACCGCAGCACGTCCCGAATGGGCTCTTCGCCGGTCGCGTCCCGGTCGTACTCGACGCGAATTCGCTCGGCGGCACTGGCCTCTGCCTCTAACACCCCGTTGATCCCGCGCAGCCGCTTGGCGATGGTGCGGGCGCGGCGCGGATGCGTGATGCCCTCCACGCCCCAGACGAGATGGCCGTACTGGTCGGTAATTTCGGTGCCGAGGCTCTTGGCCATCTGCCGGATGCGGGGCAGGGACACGGCGTCCGGGTCGTAATGAATGCAGAGGCAATCGGGCTCGCCGTTCGTGGCGGTCGCCACGTGCGCCCGGTCAATCCCGACGTGCTCCTGCAGGCTGCTCGTCAGGCGCTCGACGCAGGTGTCTTTCGCGTCGGGCACGTCGGGAAGGAGAATCGGTAGGTCGAGTTGGATTCGGTCGGCCATGGTCAGACGTTGGGTACCGATATCGTTGAATGCTGAGAAGCTGTTTGGTGGATTGATGCGTAGCCGA
>NZ_JBDGQQ010000054.1:0-5081 GCF_042218895.1 Salinibacter sp.
TCGAGTCGGCCGACGTGATCCTGATGGGCGAGCGGCTCGGCGCGCTCGTCGACGCGTTCGAGATCGGCGCAAACTCCTACCGAAAGACGAAGCAGAATCTCGCGCTCGCTTTTCTCTTCAACGGCGTCGGCGTGCCGCTGGCCACGACCGGATGGGTAGACCCGGTCTGGGCGATGGCGGCCATGGCCGCGAGCGTGAGCGCCGTGCTGCTCAATTCGTTTGGCGGGCGCCTCGTGTCTCCCCGCGAGGAGGCCGAGGAGCCGACGCGCCTCACCTTCACCATCCCGAACATGCACTGCCAGCACTGCGCCCAGACGATCCGCGAGGCCCTTCGCGAGCGCGCCGATGGGGTTGACGTTGAGATCGACCTGGATGAACACCGGCTGAAAGTGGCCCTCCCCGACGGGGAGCTCACGCCGGAGGGCGTCCGCGAGACGCTCGTCGAGGCCGGCTACGAGCCCGAGTCCGAAGCTCTCCCCTCAGCGACTCGATAGCAATAGAAACGTATTTTTCGACTTGCATTGATGTTAAGAAAGAGCAAACACAGTGAGAGCCCCGAAACCCTGTACCATACTACAGGACATAGGAGGGGGTGCGTTCGACGGGACGATCTGACAAGCAACGTCTCCCTCCGCTCGCTCAATCATCAAACAACCCTCCCCAACACGCCATGACTCGCCTCTTGAAGTCGTTCTCCCTCGTAACTAGTGCGCTGCTGCTCGTCTCAGTCCTGGCCGCGCGGCCCGACAGCTGTCGGGCCCAGAAGAAGGCCGACCAGACGAGGATCAAAGAGCCTGACGTCGTCGCCACGGTCAACGGCCTGTCCTGCCCCTTCTGCGCGTACGGGCTGGAGAAGAAGCTCAAGGACCTCGACGGGGTCAAAAACGTGGCCGTCCTGCTCAAGAAGGGCAAGGTGCAGTTGAAGGTCGCCGAGGGCACCCAGCTCTCGAAGAAGCAGATCCAGAAGGCCACCAAGAACGCCGGCTTTACGGCGAAGAAGATCAAATTCCCGAACAAGTCAGTCCGGGCTCCCTCGTCCGGGTAGGTCCTCCCCCAGGGGTGATTTCGTCTGATCTGCGACACAACTGACCAACGATCGTCCAATGGAGCACGCTGAGCAGCAGGCCGACGCGCCCGACACCTGGCGGCAGAGCGCGGCCAATTTCCTGGCCCTCTTCACGAGCACGGGTACGCTTTTGTGCTGTGCCCCCCCGGCGGCCCTGTCGGCGGTGGCCGGCGGCTCGGCGGTGGTGTCCCTCGTCTCGGCGGTGCCGTGGCTCGTGCCCCTCTCGAAGGCCAAGGAGTGGATCTTCCTGGGGGCCGGGCTCATGCTCGCCCTGAGTGCGTTCCTCACCTTCCGGCCGAAGGGCAACGTCGCCTGCACGATTGCCGGGGGGGAGGGCTGCCGCGTGGCCAGTCGCTTCCAGAAGGGCATGTTCTGGATCTCGGCGGGCATCTACGGAATCGGGGCCTTTTTCGCTTACGGCCTCCTTCCGGTGATGAAGCTGGTCGGCGCGTAGCGTTCGCTCCTCTTCGTTTTCGTACTACGAACCCTTCTTCCGTCTCGTGACCCGGCGTGTCCCTTTCGATCTTCCCAATCTTCCGAGCGCGAGCGGCGCGATCGTGCTCGCCCTTCTGATGGCCGGCCCGCTCGTCCCCGGGCAGGCAGCCGCGCAGGGCCTTCTTCCCGGAGGTCCGCCGGCGGCTTCCCCCTCCGGCGACATTGCCCGACACGAACCGATCTTTGGCCGCGGGCCGCGCACCCTCTGGCAGGGAGGCTACGGCATCGGTGTAGGCATCGAGCGGGAGGCGGCGCACCGCGAGCAGCACTGGGCGCTCGACTACCACCTCTCATACGGGTTTACCGAGCGCTGGATGGGGCTTGTCGAACTCCATCAGGAATCCCTCGGGGAGGGTGCCGCCTTCGGCTCCTTCGGGAATCTCCGGGTCCGCACCAAGTACCGCTTCTACATGAACAACGTCCCCGGCGGGGTTTATCACGCGGCGGTGGTGGGCGGGGTCTCCCTCCCGAGCGGCACCGCCGAGCACAGTCCGGACGCCACCGATGTCGTCGGGGGGCTTTCTGGGGCCTACGAGGGACGCCGGTGGCTGCTGTTCGGAACGGCGCGGTACCGGCTGAACACACAGGGAGACACCGGCATCGAGCGGGGCGACGTGGTGCTCTACGACGTCGCCCTGGGTATCCGACCGGTCCTCACCGGCTACTACCAGCCCGACGTCGTGCTGATGGGGGAGCTCAACGGCGAGATCTTTCAGTCCAGCTCGCTGGCCGGTCACGGCCACGCCGAGGAGGACCACCACGGGCAGGTCGGTCCGGGCGGGCACCGCCTGCTGGCCGGGTTCGGGGCCTGGCTCACCTACCGCAACTGGGCGGTCAAGCCGGGCATCCAGGTTCCCCTCTACAACGGCCTCCAGGGGGGCAGGGAGCTGGACTACCACGGCATCCTGGAGGTTGAGATCCACTTTTAGGGACCGCTGGGACCGGGTCGGGGAGCAAATCCCCGATGTCGCTTCGCTACTCTCCTCCGGAATCCTCCTTCAGATTATGCTTGGGCCGACCTCTCGGCTGTCCACGTGGGTTCCATCGGTCCTGCTCCTCCTCGCGTGCGCGGCCCTTCCTGCGACCGCGCAGATCACGACGAACACGGCCCTGCCCGTCACGCAGGGCCACGGTGTATTTCGGCCCATGTCGAAGGTCATTCGGGCCACCGGCGACGGACCGATGAATCGTAAATTGACAGCCTACGGCGTTCCCCTGGTCGGCGCCTACGGCGTCACCGAGCGCTGGACTCTCTTCGGCGTTGTGCCGATTCTGGACAAGAATCTCGACGCAACGATCCCGAACGGACGACAGAAGGGACGGCGGATCGAGCGGGGACCGACGGGGCTCGGGGACGTGCGCCTTTTTGCCCGCTACACCGTCTGGACACGCAACCGGGCCGGGCAGACCCAGCGCTTTGCGCTGCTGTCCGGCGTGGAGACGCCCACCGGCGCCGACGAGGAAACCGATGAGCTGGGCCGCCTGCCCCCACCCCTCCAGTTGGGCTCCGGGTCGTGGGACCCGCTTGCCGGCCTCGTCTTCACCTGGCAGACGCTGCAGTGGCAGGTGGACGTGTCGCCGGTCTACCAGATCAACACGGAAGCGAACAACTTCGAGTTCGGCGACGAGGCCCGGATTGACGTGGCTTCGAAGTACCGCCTCTGGCCCCGGGAGCTGAAACGCGGCCTTCCCGGCTTTCTCTACGGCAACCTGGAGACGAACCTCATCTGGCAGGGCGAAAACGAGGTTCGCGGCCAGGACGTCGCGTCCGGAGGAACGACCTGGTTCGTGGCCCCGGGCCTCCAGTACGTCACGAAGCATTTCGTCATCGAAGGAGCCGTGCAGCTCCCCCTCGTGCAGGAGCTCGGCGGCACGGCGCTGGAGCGCGAGTTCATTACCACCGTCAGTCTCCGCATCAACATCTAACCCCCCGCCATGACGTCTTCATTTCGAGCACTGATTCTCCTTGCAGTCGTCGCCCTGCTGGGAGCCGGCTGCCAGCCGTCTGCCCCCGAGGCCCCGTCCTACCAGTTCGTCCAGGCCTGGGGGACGCAGGGCGACGCCCCCGGCGAGTTTTTCCATCCGGTCGGCATCACGATCGCCAGGGGTCGGGTCTACGTCAGCGACACGGGCAACAACCGGATCCAGGTGTTCGACACGACGGGCACGGTTCTCCGGAGCTTCGACGCCTCGAATATCCTGTCGGGGCCGATGCAGCGGCCCATGCACCTCGAAGCCACTGCTCACGAAAAGAGTCCAGTCACGCACCTCGTGGTTCCCGAGTACGGCCACGACCACCTTCACCTGTTCGGGCGGAAGGGGGGCAGCCAGAGCACGATCGGGAGCACCGGATCGGGCTCCGGGCAGTTTGACGCCCCGGCCGGCGTGGCCATAGGCACGGCGGGCCAGGTCTACGTGGCCGACTTCTACAACCATCGGGTCCAGCTCCTCCAACCCGGCACAGGACAGGTTCGCCAGTGGGGGACCTCTGACACGTCCGGGTCCGCTCCGGGACAGTTCACGTATCCTACCGACGTGACGCTGCTGCCGGACGGCTCGCTGGTGGTGGCCGACGCGTACAACCACCGCATCCAGCGCTTCGGTCCCGAGGGCAACCATCAGTGGACCGTTCCGCCGAACACCACCCAGCCGGGATCCACGAAGACGCGGTTCAACGTGGCCACGGCGGTCGAGACGGGCCCCCAGGGACGGATTTTCGTGGCTGACTACTATAACCACCGAATCAAGATTTTCTCGGCAGAGGGCAAGCGGCTGGCCATGTTTGGGGAGCAGGGCAGCGGAGAGGGGCAGTTTGTCCGGCCCATCGACGTGGCCTTCGACGCGAGCGGCACGCTCTACGTCGTCGACTTCGGCAACAATCGGATCCAGGTGTTCGCCCCCGAATCGTGATCGGCGCATCTTCATCCCGAAACGGCACATACGGACCGTGTTCGGACTTCCCTCTCCATTCTACCTCCGCGTGGGACTCTGGGCCGTGTTGCTCCACGGCGTCTGGGAGTACGCGCAGGTGATTCCGCTCTACCGCTGCTGGGAGCGCTGGACGAGGTGGCAGCGGGTCTGGGTCCTGCCCGCCGCCACGCTCGGCGACGCCGTCGCGACCGGGATTCTCACCGCCGCAGCGGCCGGAGTCCTCGGGCCAGGGCACGTGCAGCCGCTGAGCGTTGGCGGGGCAACCTTGCTGCTGGCACTCGGCCTCGGGGCGGGCATTGCGTTCGAGACGGGCGCGCGACAGCTCGACCTCTGGCGCTACAGGGACGCCATGCCGACACTCCGGATCGCCGGGCATCCCGTGGGCCTCGCCCCCGTTTTACAAATGACGATCTTGCCCGTCCTCGCCGTCGGCATCGCCGCCTGACCGACGCCCGGAGTGTCCCCAGTTGCCCTCCCCCCCTTCCCTCTTCCCCCTTCCCTCTTCCCTCTTCCCACGTACCCATTCCCCCAAGACCATGGACGGCATGACCCGCGGTGAGATCGCCGACAAGGCCGACGTCAATCCCGA
>NZ_JBDGQQ010000055.1:0-67824 GCF_042218895.1 Salinibacter sp.
TGACCATGCGGTCCGGCTGGGGCTCGGCCTCGGCCGCCCGGGCCACCGCCGGACGCGCGCTGCCCGCCGCACACCCACAGACGGAGTTGATGACGAGGAGCAGGGTGCCGTCTTGCGCGGCGTCGAACGCCGTGTCGACCGCGTTGGGCGTCGTCAGTTCGTCAACGCCGAGGCGCGTAAGCTCTTTGCGCATCGGCTCGACCATGGACTTGGGGTAAGGCATGGGGAAGGAAAGATGCGTGTCGAAAGAGGATTGCGAATGACCCCTGGCAGCGCAGGAGCTTTGTCGTCGCCCGAAACACACGCGACGTGATGGCCGGTGCGCCCGAGCCGCTCACACGTCCCAGGTCAGAATGTCTTCCTCGGATTTGTCCTTGTCCTCCCACTCCTCGGCGTCGTCGAGCGGGCCGGTCTTCTCGGTCACATTGTAGCCGAGGTCCCGCCACTGGTTGGACAGGTACTCATTCCACTGCGTGTAGTGCTCCCACTCCTCCGGCAACTGATCCTCCGGGTAAATGGCCTCCACCGGACACACCGGCACGCAGGCATTGCAGTCGATGCATTCGTCGGGCTGGATGGCCAGGAAGTTGGGGCCCTCGTAGAAGCAGTCCACCGGACAGACCTCGACGCAGTCGGTGTACTTGCAGTTGATGCACGGTTCAGCAACGACGTACGGCATGCGGGTGGGAGCTACAGTCAAAAACGAAGGCTCAGCACGGAGTGCTCTGCGGAGGACGGCCGGGAGACCTGCAGTCGCAGAGGGCCTCCAGCCCCTCCGCCTCGACGACGAGGAACCGGTTTCGGCCCTCGCCTGCGCCGAGCAACACAGCCTCCGGGGCCCGACGGCGCAAGCAGTCCAGGATCGAGGCCGGCGTGAGCTGGAAGCGGTCCGAGAATCGCCGAAGCGTTCCTACAGCCTCTCCGTCTTCAGCGATGTAGAACAGAGGCGCGGTCATCGTTGTCGACGCGGAAGGGATAGCGAAAGCGTATTCGTTAGGAAAGAAATCGCGCCGCCATTTTCAACTTTGACGTGCCTAAAACCTTTTTATTGACATCTTCTATATAAAGTCGTATCCTGTTGAGACAAGCATCCAGGCTTTCCCATTCGTTCTCAGTAGCACCGATCGGTGTCCCGGCCATGCCCCCCGTTGACCTCATCCCGTCGGAGACGAAGCGACGGCTCCTCAAGCTCATGAAGCGCCGCGGAGAAATTACCCTCGACGACGCGATGGAGGAGATCGACCGGGCACGGCCGACGCTGCGCGATCACCTCGATCAGATGGGTCGCGACGAGCTCGTGGTCCGCCGGTCGCAGAAGCAGGGACGCGGGCGCCCGAGCATGTGCTACCGCCTCACGCCGCAGGGCGAGCGCCTCTTTCCGAAACGGGAGGGAACGGTCTTTGCCGACTTCCTGACCTACCTGGAAGAGCAGGGACAGGAGCAGCTCATCGAAGACTTTTTCGACGCCTTCTGGGACGCCCGGCTGGAGGAGGTAGAGCGGCGGCTTCCCTCTTCGCTGGACACAGCCGACGTGCAGCAGGTCGTCGACGTTCTCGAGGAGGTGCTCCGGGAGAAGGGATTTATGCCTGAGGTGCAGGTCGACGACGAGCAGATCACCGTCGAGGCGTGCAACTGTCCGTTTGCGGCGATCGTCAACGCCACGGAGGTGCCCTGCTCATCGGAGGCGTGCTTCTACGAGAGGCTGTTCGAGCGGGTCGAGCGGACCCGGCACATGCCCGATGGTGACACGGCCTGCACCTACGAGCTGCCCGTGCTCCAGCAGTAGCCGCCTGTGCTCCCCCCCGAACATCAATGGGAAGCGCCCCCTAGTCGTGGCGTGGCCGCTTCGTGATTCTGGGGCCTCCCTCCTCATCGGTCCCTCGGGCCTCGCGTTTGGGCAACTCGTCGTGAGTATCGCCGGGGAGGTCGTCCCCCTCTCGGAGGAACGCGTTGAGGACTGGACGGGTCACTACGACGATGCCATCGAGCGTACGATCGACCTGCAGCTCCGTCTTCCACTTCTCCACCGAAAGGGACCTCTGGGTTGGAAAGCTGCCGTCGCACCGGGAGGAGAATTCTCAGCTCAGCACTCCATCACGTCTATGTCGTACAGCAGAAACTTGTCGTCGGGCGTGACGACGGTGCAGTTTTCTTCCTGAGCCTGCGCAATGATCATCCGGTCGAACGGGTCGCGGTAATGCATGGGAAGCCGGCCTGTAGGCGCCACCGGAAGGCTCCGTTCTCGTCCCGGCAGATCTCGAACGTGGCCGCTGGCGTCTGCCGTCCCTCATGGTGTCCATTCTCAGAGGTTGGTCGCCCTTCCGAAGCTTCCTGCTCCGAGGAGAGGAGGCGACTCTCATAGAAGCGGTGCGTTGCCTCCGGCTCGGGCTGAAGACGCGCCTTCAATTCGTCGGGATCGGGCACGTCCCACTGCCCAGCCAGGGCGCCGAGGCGAGTCGAAGAATCACTCATGGGAATCGGGAGGTCTGTCCGAGGCTACGCGAGGGTGCGACACAGATGCAAATTGGGGCGGCGTGCAGATCCGAGATTCCGGAAGCTCCATTGCCCGTCGCCGATCGCTTCGTTAAAGCATTCCTCATCGGCGCCCGTTCCGTCGGCGCACCGATTCGCCCCGATGCCGAGCCCAAGACCGCTCCAGAGAAGCTCGATCGGAACCATTTGCCCGAGGAGATCGAGACCTACGAGCGGATGCGGTGGGGCGACCCATCGGTTCCTTTACGCCCCGAGTTGCATCGAATAGGGACATATCAGCGGGCGTAGCACAGAGCTGGTTGAAGATCTCGCGAGAGCGTTAATCTCAGAAAGAGTCTGGAGGCTACCCGGAGTTGTCCGTGCTACTGAAGACTCCGTTATACAGAATCCGAGTGACAATATCGGGACAGAAGTCTGAAAAATGATCCCTGCTAAGGAAAAAGACAGGATCGCCAAGCTAGAGCGCCGGGGCTCGACCAGAAGGCAGTCGAGATCGTGCGGGGGACCACACAGGACCGCTCTTCCGATCGGCACGGCGACTGAGACCCAACGGCTCGACCTCACTCTTGACCAAATCCCTTCCTGATCTCGTCGAAGGTTTTCTCGATGATCCGCTCGTCAACGCCGTTGTAGATTGCGCTCATGAGCTGGATGGTGCTCTGGGCCGCTCCCTCGAACACGAACCTCGGCGCGGCGAATTCGCACCGCACGAAATTGGGGGGAACGCCGCCCTTGTAAATCAGCGTGCAGGTGTCGAAGGTGCAGTTCTCGAAGTGCTTTTCGTCGATTACCAATCGCTCACCGGAGAAGCGCTGGGCCCGCACCTCTTCACGCTCAGAGCTACCATTTTCCTCCACTGTGCCGTTCTCCCCAGAGTTATCTTGGCCGTCCACGTCAGTCATGGCGGGGGCATTTGGCGAGAAAGATCAAACGCAATTCCTCTACGGATTCGCCTAGACCATCGTTTTCACCGTCTGGGACCTGCTCCGGCCGCCACACTTACCACCGCCGCTTTTCGCGGTGTCCTCTCCGGACATCCGGCACACGCGGTGACTGCGAGGGGAGTCCAGCGGGTCAGGGTGCTGGTTTGTCCGAGAGAAGAGGGACGGCAAAAGCGGGAAGGGGCCCTCCCGACGCGAAGACAGAAGTCGGCAGAGAGGACGACGTGTGCACTCGGGATGCAGTGGCGAACCCACGCTACGAACCACGCACTACTCGAGTGCCTCGTACTGGTTCCGCTCGGCTCCCGTCGAGGGCTCAAGGATCACCGCCTGCCCCCCACTGCGCGCCAGATCCGCCGCAATCGTGTCGCTCGCCGTCACGAGGCCGCGGCGGATGCGGTAGGCGTGGGGATTGTCCTCATAGTCGGACTTCGGCGTATCCTCGAAGACGTGCGCAACGTAGGTCTGGCCTGAATCGAGGAAACCAAGAGGCACCGTTAGGGTGCGGGCCTCCGTGTTCGTCGTCGTGCCCACGAACCACGTCGCGCCCCCGTTCTTCCGGCGGGCAGTGGTGATGTACTCGCCGATGCGGGCCTGCAGCACACGGCTCTCCGACCAGTCGGCGGGCACCCGCTCGATGAACTCCACCGCGTCGTGGCCCTTATAGTGTTCGACGAGGTCGGCGGCCATCTGGACCGGGCTGTAGAGCACGACCATGTTGGCCAGTTGCTTCGACAGCGTGGTGCGCACCCGATGGTCCGGCATAATTTCCTCCGGCGTCAGGTTGAAGATGCCGGGTGTGTAGTCGAGTGGTCCGGCCAGCATCCGCGTGAACGGAAGGGTGACGGTGTGCGCGGGCGGGTTCCCGGAGCTCCAGGCGTTGTATTCCATGCCACGGACGCCCTCCCGCGTCATCATGTTGGGCCAGGTACGACGGATTCCCGTCGGCTTGATCGGCTCGTGAACATTGAGCATGATCTCGTGCTCGGCGGCCTTCTTTACGACCCGACGGTAGTGGTTCACCATCTGCTGGCCGTGGTGGTGAATGCCCTTTGGGCGGATGGGGCCGGCATAGCCGGTCTTGATGGCCGGCACGCCGACCGAGTCGTACAGCGCAAGGGCCTCATCTAGCTGGCGCTCGTAGGCCGGCACGTCGCCGCCGGTCTCGTGGTGTCCGATGAGCACCACGCCCTTCTTCTTGCCGTACTCCGTGACCTCTTGAAGGTCGAAGTCGGGGTACGACTCGGTGAAGTCGAACTTATCCCCGTCGAGCCAGCTCTCCCAGCCGAGGTTCCATCCTTCGACGAGCACCCCGTCGATGTCGTGCTCGGCGGCAAAGTCCATGTAGCGCTTCGTCCGCTCGGTCGTGGCCCCGTGGACGCCGCTCTGCCCCCATGAGTACTTGCCAATATGCATGCCCCACCAGATGCCGATGTACGTCATGGGCTCGACCCACGAGGGGTTCTCAATTTTCGAGGGCTCGTTCAGATTTTGTAGGAGGTGCGACTCAATGAGTCTTCCCGGCCGGTCCGCAATCTGAATCACGCGCCAGGGCGTGCGGTGCGGCACGCTCGCCTTCACCTTCACCCCGTCGGGCCAGGGGACGAGGTTGGCGTGCAGGGTGGTGGGCGTGTCCGCATCGGCCTGCAGGGTCATGCCCGCGTAGTCGGTAAGGGCGGCCTCGTGGAGGGCGAGGTAGCGGTCCTCGCCCGGGCTGCGCAGCGTGAGCGGCGTGTTGACGGCACCGGGGCGGGCACTTTTCGAGCTTTCCTCGGGGCCGTCCTCGAGGAACGAGTTATGACTGATTTCGGCCGCGCTATCGCGGATCGCGCTCAGCGGCGTCTCGCGGTAGATCCACTCGTAGTTGTCGTAGTCGTCCGGAATCCACCACGCGGTGTGGTCCGCCGTGAGGCGGAAGTGCGTCTCTTCCGACGTGATGCGGAGTGAGTCGAGATTCGGCTGCTCCGGCCAGCGGTACCGAAAGGCCACCCCGTCGTCGTAGGCCCGCAGGACGAGGTCGAGCCGGCGCTCGGGCATCTCCGCTTCCTGGAGCCGAACCGTCCGCTCGACGAAGTGGTTGCGCACCGTGTCCTGCGTGCCCCACACGGGCGTCCACGTGGTGTTGACGGTGCGGCGGCTCGTCCCGACGACGTCGAAGCCATCGCGGAGGGGCGGAGCGTTTTGGAGCTCGAAGCCGAGGGGAGAGGGGGCCACGAGGGTGTCGCCGTCGGCCACGACGGTGTAGTGGGGTTGGCCGTCGATCAGTTCGACACTGATGGCGATGGTGCCGTCGGGGGACGTGGCCGTCATCGAGTCGTCGGTGGGCGCGGACGGAGTCACAGGAGCAGGGAGTAGGGGAATGAAAGCTAGAACGAAAAGTAGGAAGAGGCGGTGCTGCATGACAATATCGATGGTGAGTCAGGAACGTGAGCGGGCCTGGAGCCGGACGATGCCTCTGGATTGCGTGCTCGTCGAACCGACCTTGCGTTTCTGCGCCCCCTCGGGGACCAGGATACGATTTGCGCCGAGAAATTCCCAGCGCTCCCTCCCTCGTCCTCCCTGGTGCAACCACCTTCCCGCTCTTCCCGTCTGCAACGTAGCCTCCCCTCCTCGTTGACGTCCGTCGTAACAGGGACGTCCCCCGAGAGACGTACGCCCCTTCTGGCTCGACTTTCCATTCCCAATCCCTTTCGCTCACCCATGTACGAATGCTGTCCCGTTCACGTCACCGAGATTGAGTCCGCCGAGGCCCTCCATCGGTACATCGAGGGGGGACACTCCCTGCAGAACGTCGTCGTGCAGGGGGCCGACCTGACCGATCCGGACGTTGAGGCTGCCGTCACCTCGGTGCCGGCCGAGGACGCCTGCTTTCTCGGCTGTCAGTTGTCGGAAGCCGCGGAACAGCACGTGCACGACACTGGAGGAACGGTCTTCCCGGCCTTCGTGGGACTTCCTTTCCGCCCGTACCGGGCCTCTCTCTACACCCCCGCCGAGCTCATGGAGGGGTACGAGCGGGGCCACCCGGACACGCGAAACGAGACAGCGGATGCCCGCATCTACGAGTACTTTCGGGAGCGAAAGCGCGACGGGCGCGATGCCCCCATCATGGACGCCCTGGCCTTTCGCGTCCACGACCATGCGATCGACAACGCCCTGCGGGATCTTCTCTCCCCTGACGACGGCCCCGACCGGCGGGTCGTCGGCATCATGGGCGGCCATCAGCTGGCGCGCGACACGGACCTGTACCGTCGGATTGCTCGGTTGGCCTGGCGGCTGGCCCGTGCGGATTTTTTCGTTGCCACCGGGGGTGGCCCTGGGGCGATGGAGGCGTCCAACCTCGGGGCTGCACTGGCCCAGTATCCACCCGGTACCGTCGACGATGCCGTCGACACCCTCGCCGCCGCGCCCCGCTACGAGGACGCGACCTACGTAGACCGGGCACTCGACGTCCGCGAGCGCTACCTCGACCGCACGGAGAGTCTCGCCGTCCCGACCTGGTTCTACGGCCACGAGCCGTCAAACCTGTTCGCCACGCACGTGGCCAAGTACTTTGCCAACAGCATCCGGGAGGATGGGCTTCTCGCCATCGCCGCATATGGGGTCGTCTACGCGCCGGGGAGCGCGGGCACGATCCAGGAGATATTTATGGACACCGCCCAGAATCATTACGAGACATTCGGCCCGGCCAGTCCCATGGTGTTCTTCGACCAGGACTACTGGACCGAGACGAAGCCCGTGTACCCCCTCATGGAGACGCTGGCGGAGGACACAAACTACGAGGATCTCCTCGTAGCCACCGATGAGGTCGAAACCGCCGTGTCCATCATCGAGGAGCACGCGACTGCGCGGGCAGCCTGAGGAGGACTGCCGTCCCCTGATCGGCACGGCTGCTCCGCGAGCTCGACGCCGAACCGGCTTACTGCTCGCTAGATCCAGCCGTTTCCGGCCGTGCGGAGGTCGTGTCCCCCCGCAGCTCAGCCCGTACCTTCTTCGCATCCACTCGCTTCCAGACCTCACGCAGCTTGTAGCTGCCGATGTCCCCAATGTGGTACCACGTGTCCCCCTCCACGCGCGCCTTGAAGCGGAGCGTCACCCCGTCTAGCCCCGTATCTGAGTGGTACTGGATGTGCTCGATGTACACGTTCCGCTCGGGGTAGTACTCGTAGCGCCCACCGCCAGCGAGGACCGTCTCTCCATTTTTTGTCTCCCGTCCCCACGCAAAGTGCGTCGAATTTAGAATCTTGTAGCTCGGTCCCCAGTCGTCACTCTGATCGACGACCGAATCCGGGTAGACAAGCTCTTGCGACACCATTTTCCACGTTCCTTCCAACTCGTTGGATGGAAGCTGCCCCCAAACATTGATGGAACCGGTGAGAAGCAGTGCAACCGCGAGCCCAAAGAGACACCGAACCGTACGCATGGCGACGGACCTCCTTTCGCTTGTGCGAAGCCAGGGCGAAGAAATGGTAACTTGAATGTAAAAAGATCGCGGATATCTGTCAACCGGGTGATTCCGCGTGTACGGCGGTCGCGTGGGCGGATTCTGCCTGGAGCGAGGGGGCTCCGTTCCTGGTGCCCGAAGCCACTTTTAGTGCCCGAAGCCGGACGTGGGGCACTGGGGACGAACGCGACCGGGCACCCTCGGGGGGCGGACGTTTCGGGCAGGGTTCGATGCGGATGTCGGGCCTGTTTCGGAATTCCTCACCGCGCATGCGAGGAGCTACGGGAAAATGCCCATCTGCTCGTAGGAGCCGGCAATCTTATCGATGGCACTGATGAAGGCGGCGGTCCGCATGTCTACATTCTTCTCCTCTCGAATCTCCCGGATCTCGCCGTAGGCATGTGTCATCGTGTCCTCCAGCCCGGCACGTACGAGGTCTCGCTCCCCAGCCCCAAAGCTAACCTGCTCGACGAGCCTTCCCATGAGCTCCTCGTTGAAGTCCTCCGCAGTGAGCTCGTCGACGGCGCGGAGAATGCGCTCGGCGTTTCGCTCCTCGAAGCGGCGACTCATGCGGCCGTGTCGCACGTGGGAAAGATTGCGCAGCCACTCGAAATACGACACCGTGACGCCCCCAGCGTTGAGGTAGACGTCCGGAATGATCATCATCGTCTTCTCCTTCAGAATCTCGTCGGCCTGGGTCGTGATGGGCCCGTTAGCCGCCTCGGCGACGATGGTGGCCTGGATGCTCGGGGCGTTCTCGGTGGTGATTACCCCCTCGAGGGCCGCCGGGACCAGAATGTCGCACGGCAGTTCGAGGGCCTTCGCCGACGTGTCGATGTTCCTAACCCCCGGGAAGCCGTGGATGGAGCCGTTCTCTTCCCGGTAGGCAACGACATCGTCCACGGAGAGTCCACTCGGGTCGTAGATGGCACCCTCAATCTCGGCGATCCCGATGATGTTGGCATTGCCCTGTTCCAGGATCCGGGCCGCGTGGTACCCGACATTGCCCAGTCCCTGGATGACGACATCCTTCCCTTCCAGGCCTGGCTCAAGACCGAGGCGCCTCATGTCTTCCTCGTAGCTGCAAGCCTCCCGGATGCCGTAGTACACCCCCTGGCCGGTCGCTTCGGTTCGACCACGCACGCCGCCCTGCCCGACCGGCTTGCCGGTCACGCACGCCAGCGCATTGAGGTCCTCGTCGCCAATCTGGTTGAAGGTGTCCATGATCCACGCCATCTCGCGCTCCCCAGTGCCGTAGTCGGGAGCAGGGACGTCCGTTCCGGGGCCGATGTAATCCTTGCGGGCCAGTTCGAAGGTGTACCGGCGGGTGATGCGCTCGAGCTCGGCCTGCGAGTAGTTGCGTGCATCGATGCACACCCCGCCTTTTGCGCCCCCAAAGGGGACATCCACAATCGCGCACTTGTAGCTCATCAGCGCCGAGAGGGCCATGACCTCATCGACATTGACGCTGGGGGCGTAGCGGATGCCCCCCTTCGTGGGCTGCATGTGGTGACTGTGCTCGCCCCGGTAGCCCCGAACCACCTGAATGGTTCCGTCGTCCCGCTTGATCGGGAACTCCATCCGGACAATGTTGTCGCAGGCACGGATTTGGTGGAGCACGCCTCGCGCGTGATCCGTGTGGGCCGCAGCCTCGTCGAACATGCGGTTGACCTGGCCAAAAAAGCCGAGCGAGGACTCAGCCTGTGCGTTTGCGGGGGCCGTCGTGGCTTCCATGGGAAGACTATTTTGGGACGTGAAAAGAGAGGGGCATCCACATAAAAAAGAGTATTTTTCCGAACTGCAAGCGCTTCCACGTGCCTCCATCCCGGATTCGCCTCTAAGCCGTAGAATTTCTCGAAGGCTCTCTTCTTCGTTCCTGAGGAGACGAGCACGGCCCAGAACCGTCGAGGCGCAGTCGAAATGAGACTGATTTTCCCGGTTCTCCCCGTCATAGGGTTGCTACTATCCGCAGGAGTTTCTTAGACTCCTACCGGTGGCATCCCGTCACGTCGGCGTTTTTGCGGATCGATCGGCTCGAAGCCGTGCCCGAGTCCGTCTTGCTCGCCATCACCATCGTTATTCTTTTGGGCGTAGGGGCCCAATGGATGGCGTGGCGACTCCGAGTGCCCTCTATTCTCCTTCTGCTCCTGGTCGGGTTTCTCGCCGGTCCTGTGCTCGGCCTCCTCGAGCCGCAGTCCCTGCAGGGGGGCTGGCTGCTTGCGTTTGTGTCCCTCTCTATCGGGATCATTCTGTTTGAAGGAGGCCTGAGCCTCCGTCTTTCCGATCTGCGAGAAGTAGGGCCTCCTGTGCTCAGTCTCACCACGATCGGGGTTCTCATCACTGGGACCCTGAGCGCTGCGGCGGCCCACTACCTTCTCGGTTTTCCCGTGAGCCTGGCAGTCCTTATCGGGGCCATCCTGACTGTGACGGGCCCGACGGTCGTAATCCCGCTCCTGCGTCACGTTCGGCCGAAGGGACGAGTCGGCACAATTGCCAGGTGGGAGGGCATCGCCGTTGACCCCGTGGGCGCCATTCTGGCCGTGCTGGTGCTCGAGACGTTGCTCCTGCTCAATGATCCGTCCAACACCGAGGCCGGCGCGGAGGCCGCAGTTGAGCACGTGGCTACAGGACTGGGGCTCGAAATCTTCGTCGCGCTCGGCGTGAGCGTAACAGGGACGATCCTGCTCGTTCTGATTCTGCGGCGGCGCCTCGTGCCCGACTTCCTTCGGAATTCGGTCACGCTCATGATCGTCGTCACGGCCTTCGTGGTCGCAAACACCCTGCAACCGGAATCGGGCTTGCTCGCGACCACACTGATGGGGGTTGCCCTGGCCAATCAGCCATACGCCTCCGTCCACCGCATCGTGGAGTTTAAGGAGAACTTGCAGGTGCTGCTCATCGGGTCGCTCTTCGTGCTCCTGAGCGCACGGCTGGAGCTGAGCGCCCTGGAGCACCTCGACCAGCGCGTGCTCGTCTTCCTTGCGGTTCTGGTGGTTCTGGTCCGGCCCCTCGCCGTGTTTGTCTCCACGCTCGGGACAAAGCTGAGCTGGGAAGAAAAAGCGTTCTTGTCGTGGATGGCGCCCCGGGGGGTGGTGGCGGCGGCAGTGGCGTCGCTGTTCGCCTTTCAGTTGCGACGGGTGTATCCGGGAGCGGTGGACGGCATGGTGCCCATTGTCTTTGCGGTCATCGTGGGCACGGTGGCCATCTACGGCCTAACGGCGGCCCCACTGGCACAGTGGCTTGGGCTGGCCGAGCCGGACCCGAACGGGGTCTTGTTCGTGGGGGCTGCGGCGTGGGTGCGCACCGTCGCGCGTTGCGTCCAGGACCTCGGTTACCGCGTCGAACTCCTCGACAGCAATCCCGAGCATGTGCGGCATGCGCGGGAGGAAGGCCTCTCCGCCCACCGGGCCGACGTGCTGTCCCAGACGACTATCGACGAGGTGGACCTCAGCGGCATCGGTCACCTTCTCTTTGTCATCCCGAACGACGAGGTTGCCTCGCTCGGGGCGCTGCACTTCTCCGACGTCTTCGACTCGACAAACATCTACCAGCTCGCTGCCCGCCCCGAGAGCCGGCATGGGAGTGAGGAGATGCTGCCGCAGCATCTCCGCGGGCGCCCGCTGTTCGGGAAGGCGACGAGCTACCAGCTCCTCGATGAGCACGTTGCGGGAGGAGGCGAGGTGAAGGTGCTGGAGCCGACTTCTGTCCCCTCGGACGAACACCCGGACTACTATACGTACGAGGAGCTATCATCTCGGCACAACGACCGTGGCCTCATTCCGCTCTTTCTCCTTCGAGGGGGAGAGACCCTCGAGGTGGTTTCCGAGATGGAGCAGTTCCGTATGCGTCCAGACGACCAGCTGGTCGCCGTTCTGGGCTCTTCCCTGAATCGAGGGGACGAGGACGGTCAGGACGGCATCACGGCCGACACGTCGGAGGAGGAAACCGTCGAGCTTGTAGACGTGGAGGCGCCCCCTGAAGATTGACCGGACCAGCGATAACGCACGAACAGGCCGGAGCGCCTGCCCGGAACGAACCTGCTGCCCCCCACATCTGTCTCTCGTCCACCTGGTACATACCCAAAGACCCATCCAGGGCCTCTCGGAGGGCGAGACAAGCGCTCTTCTCGTCGTCGACGAGGGGAATTGGGAAAATGGGCCCGGAGTCCGTCTTGTCAGGCGCAAGATTGTGGGCAGCGAACGGGAATGCTGTGCTGAGGCGCTATTCGAGCCGATAATCGGATGGATTGCCGGACGAGGGGGAGCAGGCGAGATTGTCCTAGCTGTTAGACGGCCGGCCTGCTCTTCGAGTCCCGATTTTGGCATGTCGGAGGTGACCGACACGGGGCCGGTCCTCGTCCGCGTCTCTGAGAGTCGGGCGGCTGAATGGGGGGAGGACTGCAGGGGGATCCCGGTGCGGTTCTCCCACGCGGCGGCCGACGCGTTCATGGGGGTCCCGCGAGGCACAGACTGCCTTTCCCATAGGATCCTGCGGGACCGTGGGGACGCCCGGTCCGGGGCTCCTTCGTCCGAAACGGACGAAACTGATGCAGGGATGAGTCGGTCTTCGTCATTCGGGCCGCAGTCAAATCGTTGACCGTGCATAAACCAGCGTGCCCCCTTTGTGACCTTTCTGTTCGGCGTCGCCCTCATTTTGCTTCTCGGCGTGGGGGCGCAGTGGCTGGCCTGGCAGTACAACCTGCCGTCCATCCTGCTGCTGCTCGTCGCCGGATTTCTGGCCGGTCCAGTTCTCGGGATCATTGATCCGGCGGTCCTACAGGGCGAGTGGGTCTACCCGTTCGTGTCCATCTCGATTGGCATCATCCTGTTCGAGGGTGGACTCAACCTCCGCCTCTCCGAACTGCGAGAGGTGGGCGGACCCATCCTGAACCTGATTACGATCGGAGTTCTCGTGACGTGGTTCGTGGGCGCAGGGGCCGTGTACGTGATTGAGGATTTCGGACTCGAACTGTCATTGCTCACGGGCGCCATTCTGGTGGTCACAGGACCGACCGTCATTGTGCCGCTGCTCCGCCAGATCCGGCCAGAGGGCCGGATCGGGACCGTGGCCAAGTGGGAGGGCATTACGATCGATCCGGTCGGCGCCATCCTGGCGACACTTGTGCTGGAGGTCATTCTGCTCCTCCACGAGCCGAGTGGGGCCTCAGCCGGCGCCCTCGAGGCGACGCTCCACGTCTTGAAGGGCCTCGGGATTGCCATTGGGGCGAGCGTCGTCATTGGCGGAGCCGCGGCGGCCCTGATCGTTTACACTCTGTACCGGCGGCTCGTGCCGGGCTTCCTGCACAACCCTCTCACCCTGACGCTGCTGGTTGCGGCGTTCGTGGGGGCCGAGGCCCTTCAGCACGAGGCCGGCCTCCTTACCGCTACGCTGATGGGCGTAGCGCTGGCCAATCAGTCGTACGTGCCGGTGAAGCAGATCACCGAGTTCAAGGAAAACCTCCAGGTGCTCCTCCTCGGCGTCCTCTTCGTCGTGCTGAGTGCCCGGCTCGACCTCGCGACGTTCGAGTACGTGGGCGGCCGAACCGTCTTGCTCATCGGGGTGCTCATCGCGTTCGTGCGCCCGCTGGCCGTGCTCCTGTCCTGCGCCGGCACGAAGCTGTCCTGGCGCGAACAAGCGTTTCTGGCCTGGTTGGCCCCTCGAGGCATCGTGGCTGCCGCGGTGGCCTCGCTCTTCGGATTCGAGTTACAGGGACTTTTTCCGGAGGCCGCCGACGCCCTCGTGCCGGTCGTTTTTCTCGTCATCGTGGGCACGGTGGCGGTCTACGGACTCACCATCGGCTACGTAGCCAGCTGGCTCGGCTTCGCGGACCCCAATCCGGAAGGAGTCCTCTTTGTGGGCGCCGAGGCGTGGGTGCAGCACATCGCGCTGGCGCTGCAGGAGCTTGGGGTCACCGTCCAGCTGGTCGACTCCAACCCCGACCACGTGAAGCGAGCGCGCGCCCGCGGCCTGGACGCCGACCGGGCCGACGTGCTATCTGAAGAGATTCTAGAGGAGTTGGACTTGAGCGGCATCGGCCGCCTCCTCATCACCATCCCCAACGACGAGGTCGCGTCGCTCGCGGCGCTCCACCTGTCCGAGATCTTCGACGTGAACGACATTTTTCAGCTTCCTGCGCGCTCGGACCGACGGCACACAGACGGCGAGGTGCCCGAGCATCTGCGGGGGCACCTGCTCTTTGGGACGGAAGCCAGTTGCACGCAGCTCCGCGACTGGCTCGACCACGAGCACGAGGTGTTCGTTGCCGAGCTGGAGACGGCCCTTGCGCGCGACGCGTTTGCCGAGCGCTTCGGGGACGAGGCCTTCCCCATGTTTATCCTCCGCGGCGACCAGCTCATCATCTTTTCTGAGGAGGTGCAACGGCCCCAGCCGGACGACCGAGTCGTGTTTCTTGCCCCCCGCACCCGCATGCAAGACGCCGAGGCGGTCGCAGTAGCGGGGCGTGGTGACTCATCGGTCCCGGTCGGGGAACCGGGACGAGGCCCCCGCTGATGACGCCCCCGGTCCTGCGGGGCGGACGGGGTTTCCCACGACTAGCACTCTGGACAGCGTCACGAAACTGTTCCTTCGCTCCGTTCGGTGGACGCGCGGGAACCTGCTCCCCCGATTCGAGCCTATATCTATTCTCCGGATTCCTCTTCCCAGCGGGTTCTAATGCTATGGCTTCGGGCTCTTCCCTTCAGAAAACCCTGACGCTCTACGACGTCTACGCGATCAGCACGGGGGCGATGTTCAGCTCCGGGTTCTTCCTGCTCCCCGGCATCGCGGCGGCGGAAACGGGGCCCTCCGTGGTCCTTGCCTACCTTGTGGCGGGGGTCCTTATCCTGCCGTCCATGTACAGCATGGCGGAACTGTCGACGGCCATGCCAAAGGCCGGGGGTACGTATTACTTTCTTGACCGTAGCCTGGGGCCCCTCGCCGGCACCGTGGGCGGGCTGGGGACGTGGCTCGCGCTCGTCTTCAAGAGCGCATTCGCGCTGATCGGGATGGGGGCCTACCTGGCCATCTACGTCGACATGCCGATCAAGCCGCTGGCCGCGGCGCTGACGGTGGCCTTCGGCGTGCTCAACATCGTGGGCGCCAAGGAGAGCAGCCTGCTGCAGCGCGTGCTGGTGACGATTCTGGTGGGCGTGCTCGCCTTCTACACCGCGCAGGGCGTGATGTCGGTCTGGGGGGGACAGAGTGCCGTGGGGGGCGCCGCTGGGGAGTTCACGCCCTTCTTCACCGAGGGGGCCCGGGGCTTTCTCGCCACCATCGGCATTGTCTTCGTGTCGTACGCCGGCCTCACGAAGGTGGCCAGCGTGGCGGAGGAGGTGCAGAATCCGGACCGCAACATTCCCTTAGGCATGGGCCTGTCGCTGCTCACCGCCACGGGGATTTACGTGATTGGTGTGGCCATCATGGTGGCCATCCTCCCCGCCGCGGACCTCCAGGCGGATCTCACGCCCGTGTTTACCTCCGGCAAGGTGTTCTTTAACTGGCTGCCGTACACGCTCGGGCCCATTCTGATTGTGGTGGCGGCCATCGCGGCATTTGCCTCCACCGGCAACGCCGGCATCTTGTCGGCCTCGCGCTACCCACTGGCCATGGCGCGGGACCAGCTGCTGCCCGACAGGTTTGCCAAGATTGGGCGCTTCGACACCCCCACCCGGTCGATCGTGGTAACGGTGGCCCTCATGCTGGTGATTATCTTTGCCCTGAGTGAGGAAGGGGTGGCCAAGCTGGCAAGCGCGTTCCAACTCTTGATCTTCGCGCTTCTCAACTTCGCAGTCATCGTGATGCGGGAGAGCGAAATCCCGTCCTACGCACCGGGCTACCGGTCCCCACTCTACCCCTGGATGCAGGTGGCCGGCATTTTCATTCCGGGCTTCCTGATTTCGGAGATGGGCACGCTCGCCATCGTGTTCACCGGGGTCGTCGTACTCTTCGGGATCGGCTGGTACTTCTATTACGCCCGCACCGTCCCCCGGGAGGGCGCGATCTTTCACCTCTTCGCCCGGCTGGGCAAGCAGCGCTACGACGGCCTCGACCGGGAGCTGCAGACCATTCTGGAGGAGAAGGGGGTGGGGCACGACACGGCGTTCGACCGGCTCGTCGCCGAGTCGGACGTGATCCACCTTGACGATCCGCAGCCGTATCAGGCGGTCGTCGAGGAGGTGTCAAATCGCCTCTCCGACGCGTTCGGCATTTCGACAGAGACGCTCCGACACGGCTTTTTGGAGGGCGCCCCCTACAGCGCCGTGTCGGTCTCGCACGGCGCGGCGCTTCCCTACTGCCGCCTCGACGGCATCGACGAGCCGAAGATGGTAATGGTCCACTGCCAGTCCGGGATCTGCGTGGACCTGGAGGACGAGATTGAGGAGCTCGATGCGTCGGAGCCCGTCTACGCCTTTTTCTTCCTCGTGAGCCCCAAGGACGACGAGGGGGAGCACCTGCGCACGCTTGCGACCCTCGCCAATCGGACCGACGACGAACGATTCCTCGTCGAGTGGCGGGCGGCGACCGACGAGCAGGAGGTGAAGGAGAGCCTGCTGCACCACGAGCGCTACCTTACGCTCCACCTCCTATCGGGCACCAACACGGACCCGTTCATCGACCAGCGCGTCTCGGAGCTCAACCTGCCGGCCGGCGTGCTCGTGGCCCTGGTTCGGCGCGACGGGCAGATCACCGTGCCCTCGGGGTCGACCACCTTGCAGGAAGGGGATCGCGTGACGATCATCGGCAACCCGGCCGGCATCGATCGCCTCTATGAGCTCTATCGCCAGGGCGAGCGGGAAGGGGTCGTTCAGTAGTGATCCCTTCGGATCGGCCTCCGCCGACGAGTCGCCTCTGTTACGACGCTCCTCCCACCATGACGATCGATGCCTCCACCCGCCTTGTCACCCTGCTCGGCCACCCGGTCGAGCACTCCCTATCGCCCCGCATCCACAACGCGGCGTTCCGGGGGCACGAGGCGAATGCCGTGTACGTGGCCACGCCGGTTCCGCCGGAGGAGGTTGAGCGTGCTGTGGACGGCCTCCGGGCGCTCGGATTCCTCGGGGCCAACGTGACCGTGCCGCACAAGGAGACGGTGCAGCCCTTCCTCGACGCAGTGACGGAACGGGCCGACGCGGTGGGGGCCGTCAACACCATTGTGCGGGAGGAGCGCGAGGCCGGCCCCGATCGCCTCCGCGGCGACAACACGGACGTGGAGGGCTTCCTCGCCCCGCTGAGCGAGGACGGGGAAACGGATCTCGAGGGGGCGCCAATGCTCGTGTTCGGGGCCGGGGGCGCGGCGCGGGCCGCGGTGTACGGCCTCCTCACCGAATATGCGCCTGAGCGCCTGATGATCGTCGCCCGGCGGCCCGAGCAGGCAGAGCTTTTGGCCAGGGACCTCGGCGACTACGACCCGACGGGCGCACTCGAGGTCTCGTCCTTCGAAGAGGCTGCGCTGTCCGTCCGGTCGAGTCGCCTCCTCGTCAACGCCACGCCTCTGGGCATGGCCCCCGATCGCCACGGCCAAACCCCTTGGCCCAACGCGGAGGATTTTGGCCCCGACCACGTCGTGTACGACCTCGTCTACACGCCCGAACGCACCCGGCTTCTCCGGGAGGCCGAGGCGCAGGGCGCCGCGCCCATCGGGGGACTCGATATGCTCGTAGAGCAAGCGGCGGCGGCCTACCGGCAGTGGACCGGCCGAGAAATGCCGCGCCCAGCAGCGTACGACGCCCTGCGGGAGACGGAGTCGTCGTAGCCCGCGCCACGCCTCGAGACGTCCTCGCCTTCACTTTACATTAGATCGGGATCAACACGCGCCACGCGGCTTACGGGAACCATGTTCGTGCGGCTCAATGCCGCAGGTTGTCCGCCTTCTGAAACGAGCGCCATCCGCCAAGACTCTGATGTGGCAGCGAGCGTGGACTTGGCTCCGTGCGTATCTTCCCATCACCCACTGGGCATCTGACTATTCTTCGTCGGCCCTCCGGCAGGACGCGACGGCGGGCCTCACAGTGGGGACGATGCTGATTCCGCAGGGAATGGCCTACGCCATTATTGCGGGCATGCCGCCCATCTACGGCCTCTACGCCGGATTCGTCCCGCTCCTGACGTACCCGCTGTTCGGCAGCTCGCGCCAGCTGGCGATCGGGCCGGTGGCCATCGACATGCTCATCGTGGGGGCCGGCGTCGGGGCCTTGGCCCAGAGCGGGACGGAGCGCTACGTAGCGCTTGCGATTCTGCTTACGGTCCTGGTGGGCCTCATCCAGATCGCCATGGGCCTCATGAAGCTCGGCTTCGTGGCCAGCCTGCTCTCGCGCCCGGTCATTTCAGGACTGACCACCGCCGCCTCCCTAATTATTGCGTGCAGTCAGCTGGGCAATCTGCTCGGCGTAGAGCTCGGTCGGTCCCAGTACGTGCACGTCTTGCTCTGGGAGGCCATCCAACACGTCGGGGCCACACATCCGCTGACCGTAGGGCTGAGCGTGGGCTGCATCGGGCTCCTCTGGGGCCTCTCCCGGTGGCTGCCCCGGGTGCCGGGCCCCCTCGTCGTGGTGGTTGGCAGCACCGCCGCCGGCTGGTTCCTCGGGCTGGAGCAGCGGGGCGTGTCGGTCATCGGCGACATCCCGACCGGCCTGCCGAGCCCAGAGGTGTGGGCCGTCAGCTTTGGGGACCTGAACGCGCTCCTCCCGGCGGCCGTGACCGTGGCGCTGGTGCAGTTTATGAAAGACGTGTCGCTGGGTCGCATCTTTGCGAAGCGGCACGGCTACGACATCGATCCGAATCAGGAGCTCATCGGGGTTGGGGCCGGCAACGTCCTCGGGAGCCTCTTCCAGAGCATTCCGGCGTCGGGAAGCTTCTCACGATCGGCGGTCAACGACCGGTCGGGCGCCTCCACCCCGCTGGCCAACGCGTTCGCGGCCGGGGTCATTGCCCTCACCTTGCTCTTCCTGACGCCGCTGTTCTACTACCTCCCCACGCCGGCCTTGGCCGCCATCATTTTCGTGTCTGGCCTCAGTCTCATTGACCTGCGGGAGATCCGGGCGCTCTTTCGGGCCCGGCGCCGAGACGGCTACATTGCGCTGTTCACGGCCGCCTGCACCCTCTTCATCGGCATCCAAGAGGGCATCCTGCTCGGCATCGGGGCTTCGCTCATCGCCGTCCTCTTTCGCATGAGCCGCCCCAACGTGGCGGAGCTCGGACACGTCCCCGGCACGCGCCGCTTTCGCGACCGCAGCCGGTTCGACCAGGCCGCGCGGCTCAGGGACATTATGGTGCTTCGGGTGGACGCGGCCTTTTCGTTCGCCAACGCCGAGTACCTTCAGACCTTTATTCTGCGGAAGAGCGAGCACGAGGGACGGCCTGTCCAGGCGGTCGTGATGGACGGAAGCAGCATCAACGGGCTCGACACGACCGCCACCGACGCGCTGTTTTCGGTCGCCGAGCGGCTGGGGGAAACCGGCGTTGAGCTCCATCTGACCGGCCTCATCGGCCCGGTCCGCGAGACGGTGCGCCGCTCGGGTCTGCATGCCCTACTCGGCGAGGAGCGGTTCCACCTCACGCCCCACGAGGCGGTCGCCAGCATCCTGGACCGCCTCGACGCCGAGAAAGACACCGACCGGCTTGAGGAGTACCTGGCGAAGACCGGGCCCGACGAGAAGAAACCGACTCCCGCGGCGACGTGACGTCCAGGACAGTTCCCCGAATCGTCGCCCTCGGACCCTAGGCACTTCTTCATTGTGTCTCGAAACAATCGCCCTTGTGTCCCATGAGGCGGGGCACAGTGCCAGTGCAGTCGCAGCATGGTCCTCCATGAGTTCCGACGAGGCCTCGCGTCTCAAGTCTGATCTGGCCCTGCGACGGCGTGTCCTCTGGCTCGGCGAGATGGAGCTCTACGAGGATCACCTGTCGATTACCGGGTGGCGATGGACCGGTGCTATGCACCGTCCCATCCGCCTCACGGACATCCAACAGGTCGAGAAGTGGGTCGTCTCCCGTGGCGTGAACTTCGTAATTCGCCCAGACGGGGACCGGGACTTCTACTGCCGAGTCGAGGACCATGTGTTCCACTGGGTGAAGGAGCTCCGGGAGGATGACCGGACGGATGTAGAGATCCGGCCTTGAGAACCGCCGGGCAGCAGTCGTGTGAGCTCAGCGGGGTCGGTTCCTCTTTCCGATCTTCGGGCCTTTGATTGATGGCCCTTCCACCGCGAAAAACGGAGCGTCAAAACACGTACCGCTCGATGAGACGACGGATCGGCGCGGTCTGTCGGGGCCGTTGAGGCCGCACCAGGAGCACGCTGCAGGGAAGTTCGTCGAGCAGCTCCGTCGTGCGGTCCGGGAACAGGAGGGTGCGGAGCCACGAGCGAGCGACGGTTCCTACGATTGCCAGATCGGCGTCCCCGGTTGCCTCTACGAGATCGGCCGTTTCGTCGTCGGTACGGATAATCTGGCTCGTCGTGGGGCTCTCACAGTGTTCGCCGAGCCGGTCGTGGAACGCCTGCACGGTGTCGACTTCCGCGTCCGTCACGTCCGCTCCCATGGCCGTCAGGAATCGAATGCGGGCTCCTCCCGACGGCTGCTGGGACTGTGCGAGGGCATCGGCGACGAACGCTTTTAGGGGTCCGTACGGGGCCCGTGGAAGGAGAATCACGATTTCGCGGAGGGTCTCGGGACGTCCGTTCGTGGTGGAGCGTGGGACGAAGAATGCCACCTCGCAGGGGGCCTCCCGCATGAGCCAATTCGTGTCTGCACCAACGACCTCCTGCCCCCAGCGACCCGGCGTGACTGTCCCTAACAGGAGCCGCACGTCGTGCGTCCGAACGAAGTGAAGTGCAGCCCGGCCCGCATCGTGGCAGACGATCTCGTGGGCCTCCGCGGTCGTGTCCCGGAGGGCCTGGAGGGCCTGCACGCGCTCTTCGAAGCGGCGATCAGTGTCCGTCACGTGCCCCGCTGCGTCCGGAAGGGTCGTCTGCTCAGGAACGGTCTCGAACCGGGCCGCCAGTACGCGCCCGTCCAGTCGGCGGGCAATCTTGGCCCCCATCGACAGCGTAGCTTCTTCGTCTTGCGGGGTGGCATTTTCCGAGACCGCAACCATCACGGTGCCTGTCTCTGTTGAAAAGGCCTCCCGCATGCGAGTGAAGATGGACCCTCGCATGCGGCGACGCATCGCCTCGAGGGCCACTCCTTCCCGCTCGGCTCGCTCGCGCCCGTAGAACCGGTACCACACGATGCCGCCCGCAATAATGCCCACCGCGCCCAGGATGGGGATCCACCCCATCTGCGTGAGCAACACAATCCCGCCAACAACGCCCGCTATCTGCACCCAGGGATACCCAGGACTTTCGAAGGCGGGGTCGTAGCTCTCCACTTCACTCTCCCGGAAGGCGATCAGGGCTGCGTTCGTGATGCCGAAGATGAGAATCTTGAAGGCGCTGGCGAGCTTCGCCAACTCCAGGACTGGGACGAACGCGATGAGCCCGACGAGCAGTCCCCCGGTGACGAGGATGGAGCGCCCGGGCGTTCGGAACCGGTCGCTGATCACGCTGAAGCTTTCCGGGGCCAACCGATCCCGGCTCATGGCCAGCGGAAAGCGGGAGGAGGACAGCACCCCCGCGTTGGCCATGCTCATGAGCGCCAGCACGGCCACAATCGAGATGCCGATCTTGGCCGAGGTGCCAAGAATCTGCTCCGTGGCGTCCGCCATCGGGGTGAGGCTCGACTGAAGGATGTCGGGCGGGGTGACCCCGACGATGACGAACACGACGATGACGTAGATGGGAATCATGACGCCCACGGAAACGAGAATGCCGAGCGGCAGGTTGCGGTCGGGCCGTTCCACCTCCTCAGCGATGCTCGCAATCTTGGTCACCCCCGCGTAGGAGACGAAGACGAAGCCCGTTGCGGCCAGGAGCCCTCCGACGCCCTTCTCGAAAAAGGGCTGGAACTGCGCAGGCTGAGCGAGAATGAGCCCTTCGGCCCCGAAGACGAGAAGAACCAGCAGGACGAACGAGACGAGAAATGCCTGGAGTCGGCCTGATTGCTTTACACCGAGAATATTGATCACCACGAGGCCCCCCGCCAACCCCAGGCTTACCAGCTTCAACTCGGCGGCGGGCAGCGGCAGGACCACAACGAGGTACGCTCCGAGCCCCACGAGGGCGAACGCGCTTTTGAACACGAGTGAGAACCAGGCCCCGAGTCCCGAGATTGTCCCCATGAGGGGCCCCATGGCGCGGTCGATGTAGAGATAGGTCCCCCCCGACTCGGGCATTGCCGTGGCCATCTCGGCCTTCGAAAGGGCCGCCGGCAGCACGAGAAGGCCTGCGAGGAAATAGGCCAGAACGACCGACGGGCCCGCCTTTCCCGCGGCGAGACCCGGCAGCACAAACAGGCCGCTGCCAATCATCGCCCCAATGCTTACCGTGATCGTCGTGTAGAGTCCAAGGTCGCGCTCTAGATGCTTTGTCACAGCACCACCGTGTGATGTTCGAAAACCAATGTTTCCGGAACGGGCCGCTTTCCTCCTATCGGATGGACCTGACAGTGGGACGCCAGCAGGGGTCTGGGAAGTCCCATAACTGAGCCCCCCATCACGCTCAGGGCGCGAAACGACATGCCGGGGATCGGATGCGTGAAGTGCTTGTGCGGGCCGGAGGGGGACGAGTCGCCTCTGCTCGTCCACCCGCCCCGAACGGGCATGCGTGGATGCATGGGACCGGCCGAGCCACCGTACGGACGCCGATGAGGCGAGGGCGAGAAAGCGGGGAGGGGACTGCAGTCATTCTCGGCCCCGCGCTGCATTCGGGGGAGTAGAGGACGTCTCCTCGGCCTCCCGGCCCCCGAGCCGAAGCACGGTGCCGGCGAGGGGCGTAAGGGCGTCCGTCCGGTGGCTGGCAACGACGGCGAGTCCCCCATCCTCGACGAACGTCCGCAGGAGATCGATGGCCCTCTCGGCGGTCGCCGCATCGAGGCTGCGGAGCGGCTCGTCCATGAGCACGACCTCCGGGTCGGCTACAAACGCGGCGGCCACCTGCGCCTTCTGCACCATGCCGCTCGAATAGGTGCCGATGAGGTTGGACCGGCGCTCGTCGAGTCGGAGACGGTCGAGCATTTTGCGGATCCGGGTCGGCCCGTCCTCCCCCCATTTTTCGCGGCTTCGCAGAATCCACTCGAGGAGTTCGACGGCCGTGAGGTGCTCGGGCAGTTGGGGCCCGGCGTGGACGAGGCCCACACGCTGGAGATAGCGGTACGGCTGGTCGTGCACGTCGATCTCGCCGTAGTGCACGGAGCCGCTCGTGGGGTAGGCCTGCACGGAGAGGAGGCGTAGGAGCGTGGTCTTCCCCGCCCCGTTGGGCCCCAGGAGCAGGGTGAGCGTGCCCGGCGCAAGGGACCGGGATTGGCCCTCGATGACGGGCGGCCCGTCGCCGTACCGTTTGGTGAGGCCGTCGAGCGTGAGCGTGTTAGCCATGAAGCGAACCCGAGTCGAGAGATTGGCTGATCTTTCGCAGGACGCTTCCTACGAGACGGTTTTCTACCGGAATCATTTCTACCGGTTTCTTCTCTATGCCGCCGATCGAGCCGTCCCCTCCGTCGCGAACGTCACGACCGCCGCCGCCCCTACCGACAGGCCGAGGTGCACGACGGCCCAGGTGCCGACCCAGCGCCAGCCGTAGGCATCGCCGAACAGGACGATGAGCGCGAGGCTCCCCATGTGGGGCCCAAACCAGCGTAGGTTGACGAAGGTGCGGGTCCCAACCCAGTCCATTACCGACTGTATGGATCGTTGGAACAGAGGGGGTGCCGCCGACGGCGTTCCCAGCACCGCACAGGCCGCGACTTGTCCGGTCAGCAAGACGAGCAGGTACGCCGTGATAAACGCCGGTGCGACGCCGCGGATGCAGAACAACCACAGGCCGAGGTGGGCCACCGCTACGAGCCGCCCCAGGGGCAGGCGGCGATCAAGCTGCCGCACGCTGGCCCAGACGGCCGGCCGCCACCGGGTGGGCACCCAGTAGAGGGCCTCGTAGGGCACCGGCTCGCGGCTGGTAGCCGCCACGGTGCCTCCCCCCAGCACTTCCGCGTAGAAGGCCGTGGTCTGATAGAAGTGCCGGTCGTAGGCGGTACGGCGGCGCCGCAGGCGCGCTCCGGCCCATCCAAGCAGCAGAAGTCCGGGTCCCCACGCGAGCAGTCCGGCCCCCGCCTGCGCGATGCCTGCGGTGGCCACCACGGCGACGATGGCCACAATAAAGCAACGGGTGGTTGCAAAGAGGGCCGGCACGAGTCCCCGGGGCAGGTCCACGCCCTGGCCCTGCTCCTCCACCGCCCGGGCGTACCACTGCCCGGCTTGCCCTTCCTGCCAGGCCTGCGACCGGGCGCCGAGGGTGGCGAAGTGGACAAAGCTGTCCAGGGCGGCTCCGAGCAGCAGGAGAAGCGCCTGCCCCAGGGCGGTCGTCTTAGGGCCAAGGTGCCGGACGGGAGTGGCGAAGTCTCCGTACGCAATGAGCACCGCCGGCACCACGGCGAGCAGAAGGAGGGGCACCAGTCGACGCCCCTGGTAGCGAAGGAGGCGCGGGGGCGACCAGTTGAGCCGCTGCGCCATCGACACGTTCGGGTCCGGAAACAGCACGTTCGGTGGCGCCACGGCAAAAATTCCGGCCCCCACGAGGGCCCACACCCGCAATCCGGCCGCCCGCGTCGCTGGATCGGCCTCAGCAGTGAGCAGCGCCACGGCCACGCTTAGTACCCCGAGGAGGAGACCGTACGCCAGCCGAGGCACCCAGCCGTCGAGGTGGCGAACCGGGGACGGAAGCGAACGAGAGGACGGCACGACGACCGAGGGCAATTTCAGTGGGCTGCGAACGTAGAGAAAAGTATCGGCGAGCCCGCCCTCCTGTCCACGCTCCCCCAGAAAATTCCGACCAAATGCCGCGCCAAAAGGAGCCAGGAGAGACTCGGGAGGCCGGTGCAATCCAGCGCCCGACGGCAAACGCAGCGCAGACCCATCGTACTCCCTGCACCTGACTGTGAAGGTTCTGACAAACAACGAGACGTCCTGTAAGAATGGGCGGGCTTCGGGAGACTCATTTAATGAGATGATTTTGCCGACTTGTTGACGGGTTCGCCCGCGTCATGCCCGATCGGGAAGACGAGTTCATACAGCTGGTGCGTGAGAACGAGACGCGCCTTCGTAAAATTTGCCGCGTCTACGCCGACGGCGCGGAGGCACAGCGCGACCTGTACCAGGATCTCCTGGTGGAACTCTGGCGCTCGTTTCCCTCCTTTGAGGGCGAGGCCAAGGCCAGCACCTGGCTCTACCGCGTGGCCCTCAACACCGCCCTGCGCCACGATCGCTCGCAGGAGGTCCGCGACGAAGCCACGCTCGACGCCGAGCATCCGGTGTGGGGAAATGGGGTGGCCTCGCCCGACGAGCGCCTCAACCGGCAGGACAAACTCGACCGACTCTACGCCGCCATCGACCGGCTCGACGAGGTGGACAAGGCACTCGTGATGATGTACCTGGACCAGAAGAGCTACCGCGCGATGGCTGACGTGCTCGGCATTAGCGAGAACTACGTGGGCGTGAAGCTGCACCGGATCAAGAACAAACTGGCTGACTGGCTGGAGGAAACACCGGCATGAACCTCGACGACGCCAAAGAACTCTGGGCTTCCGAGAACAAACCCGACACTCCTTCTATGTCTGCATCCACCATGAGCGACACTGAAATCCTGCGCCTCGTAAAGGACAAGGCCGAATCCCTCGACCAACGAATCTGGCGGCGAGACCTGTTGGAGTCAATCGCTGCCCTTGCGGTGGTCCTCTTCTTCGGCTGGATCGTCTTCCAGGCTTCTTCCTGGTGGATCCAATCCGGCGCCCTGATCGTGATTGCTGGCGGCGTCTACATCCACTGGCGCCTGCGCCGCGCCCGCACCCGGTACAATGATTCCTCCCTGGACCGCCCCGTCGCGGAGGTCATCCGCACCGAACGGGCCAAAATCGAGGAGCAGATTCAGCTGCTCGACACCATTCTCTGGTGGTACCTTGCCCCCCTCGTCCTCGGCGTGCTCCTCATTATCTTCGGGAGCGACGGTTGGTCCTGGGTGTCTCTCGGCCAAACCGCGATCGTGCTTCTCATCGCGGCCGGCATCTATGCACTGAACCAGCGCGGCCGCCGCTGCACCTTCGAGCCGCGCCGCGAGGAACTCACCCGCCTACTCGAACAGGTGGAGGAGACGGACGGCTCCTGACCCCATCGCACCCGTCCCTCTCCGCGTCTCCCATTCTCTCTCCTGCAGAAAACCTATCGCCTATCCCGCGTATACACGCCCACAGGCTGATGTCCGTCCTCCTGTATTCGCCGCCTCACGTCTATGCTTATGAGTTCGCTCGCCGAGCCGCTTTGCGAGCGCCTGCTCCGCTCGTTTCCCGCCACTCAGTCCTACACCAAGGCCGACTGGGAAGGGGATGCGATGCCGGCGCCTATGCGCCACTACCTCGACCATCTCCTGCGCCACCACGGCCAGCGAGAAGCCCGTCGTCTTCGGCGTGCCCGCACGGATTGGGTGGACTACGACCATCCCGAGATGGAGCAGGCCGTTCGCACCTTCTTTGCGACCGTGGAGGACCACACGCAGGTGCCCCAAGACGAGTGGGCCGACACGCTTCGCACCGCCACTCGCCGCACGACGGCCCACCTCGTTCGTCCAGTTTCTCTCCTCAAGTCCTTTGTCTTCGACGACCACGCCGATCCGATCGCGGTCTCCCGGATCCGGTGGCGGATGCAATTCTTCGGCCCCTACGGCTACTTGCGCGAGGCCGTGCAGGCGTTTGCCGAGAAGCACGACCGGGAGGCCCTTGAGCCGGAGACGTTCGAGCGCGTCCTCCGCCAGGTTGACGGACGCATGACAGCCGACTTCGGGCCCGACCGCTGGCTTCGCCTGCTCGACCCCCTTTTCGAAATGGCCCGGTGGGCCACCGGCCGCGAGCAGGTTCCACTTTCGCTCCTACGCACCTTTTTCGACGAGAAGAAGGCGTCGCGGATCGTCGAGCGCCTGGAGACCTACGAGCGAGAATCGGGGGCCGAGGCGGTAGCCCCCGAGACGCTCCACCGCCTGATCGAGACGGCGACGCAGGCCTCCCCGGCCGAGGATCACGACTCTCCGGCCCCGCACTCGGCGGAGCAGTTCCTGGAGTCCCCACCAGAATCCTCGTCGGAGTCCCCCTCTCCCCAGGACCGTCCGGCTCCGTCGTCGCCCGAGCCCGATGCTCTTTCCGAGAACGATCGTACCGACGAGGCAACGCCTCTCTGGAAACGATTCCAGCAGGGCCAGTCTCGCCAAGAACCAGACTCCGATGGATCCCGGACCGATGGCTCACAGCCCCTGTGGACCCGGTTCGAGCAGGGCCGAACAGTTCCGCGCCCCGACACGGAAACGGAGGAGGACACGCCGCCTCAGCGGCAGCCCACGTCCCCGCCCCGATCACAGTCCGGCGCGCCCGAGGATGCACTATCGTCCCTCGAGCGCGACGTGCTCGGGACCGGCAACCCTTCTCACCGGGGTGTGTACGTCCAGAAACTCTTCCAGGGCGACGAGGCCGCCTACCGGCGCGTCCTGGAACAGCTGCGCGCCGCGGAGAGCTGGAGCGAGGCCTCCCAAATCATTGCGTCTGAAGTGTTTCAGGCCTATCAGGTGAATATCTATAGCGATCCGGCAGTCCATTTCACGGATGCGGTCGAGGCTCGCTTCAAGGAGTAAGTCGTCGCTCGAGCCCCCCGGGACGCAGACTGGGATACGGGAGACCTCAAGTTTCCTTTACAAATGATTCCAGGTTTTCTTTATTGTGGCCCCTGAGGGAAAGCGCTTCCCTCGAGGGCCCACTGCTCGCACTCCCCGGGATGTCCTCGCCCCTCGTGTCACCCATGCTTGGTACCTCGACGTTCCACGCTGGACGCGTCCTCTCGGCGATGCTGGGCGGCATCCTGCTGATCGGCACGCCGTACGTCCTGCGCTCTCCAGACGGTGCCCCTCCGCCGGTCCCGACGGCTGCGTCCCCAGTCCCCGACACCGTCAACTCCCTCACCGAGGCCGAACGGGAGGCAGGATGGCGGCTGCTTTTCGACGGCACCTCGCTCGACGGCTGGCGGGGCTACCAGCGCGACTCTGTGCCTGACGGGTGGATCGTTGAGGCGTCAGCCATCCATTTCGAAGGAGAGGGCTCGAACTCGACGACCCTGATCACAACCGACACGTTTGACCATTTTGAGCTCCGCATCGAGTGGAAGATTTCTCCGGGGGGCAACAGTGGCATCATCTATCGCGCGACCGAAGACAAAAAAGACCCCTATCGAACTGGGCCCGAGTTCCAGGTTCTCGACAACGCTGTGCTGGACAATCCATCAGGCTCCGTCCACCAGGCCGGGGCGCTGTATGGCCTATACGCCCCAGCCAAGGACGTCACGCGGCCCGTTGGCGAATACAACGAAGCGCGCATCGTCGTCCGGGGGAATCACGTCGAGCACTGGATGAACGGGACAAAGCTGCTGGAAGCCGAGATTGGAAGCGAGGCGTGGAAAGAGCGCGTGGCCGGTACGAAGTTTGCCAACTACAACGCCTTTGTGGAGGCCGAGACCGGCCACATTGCCCTACAGGATCACGGGCATCCGGTATGGTACCGCGACATCAAGCTGCGCCCGTTGAGCCTAAGCTCCTAAGGAGCAAAGTCGCCGCATGCACCGATGGGTCCCCTAACTCCCGCTCAGGTTGTCCTAATTCCCGTCGTTCCTCAAACTGAGCTTCTTCGTTTATGAGCACCCCCGACCACATGAATCGACGCCAGGCACTGGGTCGTGTGGGCGCCCTCCTTGGCGGCATCGTTTCCGCCCCCACTGTTGCTGGCGTGTTGAGCGGCTGCGAACGGATTTCTGGCCCGGATTGGGCCCCGCAGACGCTCACCGCAGAGCAAAATGAGATGGTCGACACCATCGCCGAGATTATTATTCCCACCACGGACACCCCGGGGGCGAGCGCCGCAAACGTCAACCGGTTTATCGACGCACTGGTAGGGGAAAGCTACCTGCCCAAGGATCGCGACCGGTTTCTTAGGGGACTCGACGATCTCAACACCCGCTGCAAAGAGAAGTACGGGGCGTCGTTCACAGAGTGTACCGGCGAGCAACAGCGGGCTCTCGTCGGTGAACTCGACGACGAAAAGTTTGGGGCAGATGCCCCCGAGTTCGATCGAGAAAATCCCCCCTTCTTCCGCATGATGAAGGAGCTCACAATCATCGGTTACTATACCTCCGAGGTTGGAGCCACCCAGGAACTGAAGACCAGCATCGTTCCGGGGTACTACGATGGCGACGTCCCGTACGAGAAAATTGGTCGGGCCTGGTCGGGAGCTGGGACGTAGCGGTCCCTGGTCATCTCGGTTGAATACAGGGCGGGGATCCTCATGCTTTCCTCGACTTTTCTACGTCTACGATGTCCAGCACCCCCCACACTGTCCCCCAGCGAGAAACATGCGACGCGGTTATCGTGGGCCCCAGCGTCGCCGGCGGCTGGGCCGCCAGGGAACGATCCGGGAACGGCCTTGACCCCCCTGCTCTCAAGCAAGGTCGGCACGTGGAATACGGGAAGAACCACGTGACGGAGTGCATGCCTCCTCAGGAGTTCGACGTCCAGGGTCAGGGTGACAAGGAGCGATACGCCGAAAACTGCGAGATCCAGCGCACGTGCTGCGCCTTCGGTGAGGCAACCGAGCACTTCTTCGTGAACGACAAGAAGAACCCATATGTCCAGGAGGAGCCCTTTGCTGGATTCGGGGCTATCATCTCGACGGGCGATCGCTCACCTAAGGGCATCAGTGCCATCGGTGGAGCGATCTCAACTTTGCGGCCGACGCCTGCGATGGCTACGGCGTCGACTAGCCAGGCCGATTGGGGACGTGACCTGAGCGAGGACGTCTCCGGGGTCGACCTCGAGCACCGGCTCTACGATTCGGGCCCCTGGAAGAGGAGGCCGGCGGTCGGGGCAAAATGCGTTTCCGTGAACACCCCCACGACGAGAAAACGGACGCGTGGGGCGTTCCGCAGCGCCGGATCAACTGCGCCTTTGGCAAGAACGAGAATAAGGTACAGGGGGTTATGGCCACGGGGCTCATCAACCATGCCGGGGGCGGCCGGGTGCAAAGAGGTCGAACCGTACGGGAACGAGGACGCCGTGAAAGAAACGACGCGGGACGACCTGTAGCTTCTCATCCGGAACGACGAGAGAAGCCCCCGCGGCATCGTCCCCATCGCCTCCCATCGCTGCACTCTCCTCATTCCCGCACTACTTCCAATGGAAAAAGACGTACACATTGCCGCGCAACCAAAGACCTACGACGCCATCGTCGTCGGCTCCGGGATTACAGGGGGATGGGCCGCCAAGGAACTGACCGAGAAGGGCCTCGACACGCTCGTGCTTGAGCGCGGCCGCAACGTCACCCACGGCGAAGACTATATCACGGAGCACAAGCCCTCCTGGGAGATGGACTACCACGGAGAGGGAGACCGCCAGGAGTTCGACAAGCATTACCCCCGGCAGTCCATGGCGGGCCCATTCAACGCCTACAACAAGCATTTCTTTGTCAAGGACAGCAAGCATCCCTACCTGTTCGACGACGACGAGCCCTTCTTATGGGTGCGGGGATACCATCTGGGGGGACGCTCCATCACCTGGGGCCGCCAGTGCTACCGGTGGAGCGACCTCGACTTCACGGCCAATGCCCGCGAGGGCGTCGCCGTCGACTGGCCCATCCGGTACGCCGACATTGCACCCTGGTACGACTACGTGGAGAAATACGCCGGCATCAGCGGGCGCAAAGAAGGGCTGCCGCAGCTGCCGGACGGCTCGTTCCTGCCCCCTATGGAGATGAACGCCGGGGAGAAGAAGGTGAAGGCCGAACTCGAAAGCGCCTACGACGACCGGATGATGACGATCGGCCGCTCGGCGGTTCTCACCGAGAGCCTCCCCGACCAAAACCGCCAGGCGTGCCACTACTGCGGACCCTGTGCGCGGGGCTGCACCGTGGGGGCGTACTTCTCGAGCCTGAGCTCTACCCTCCCGGCGGCCAAGGCGACGGGCAACATGACGCTCAAATGCGACAGCATCGTCCACAGCGTGAAGTTCGATCCCGAGCGGGGCCGGGCCTCGGGCGTGCGGGTCGTCGACCGGAAGACGAAAGAGACCCGCGAATATGAGGGTCGCGTCGTCTTCCTTTGCGCCTCTGCGCTCGGCTCCACGAAGATTCTGCTGAATTCGACCTCCTCCCGTTTTCCGAACGGACTGGCCAACTCCAGCGGCACGCTTGGCCACTACATCATGGACCACCACTTCAAGGTGGGTGCCTCGGGGACCATTCCAGGTCTGGAGGACCGGTACTACCACGGAAATCGACCGAACGGAATTTACATCCCGCGCTTCCGCAACCTGTCCGGGCCGGACAGCGACGTCGAGTTTCTCCGCGGCTATGGCTACCAGGGCGGGGCCTACCGCGAAGGCTGGACCCGAGGCCTCGGGGAAGAAGGGTTTGGGGCCAGCCTCAAGCATAGACTCCGTGACCCCGGCCAGTGGCGCATGTACCTCGGGGCGTTCGGCGAAACGCTCCCCGACGAGGACAACTACGTCGAACTCGACGACGAGCAAACGGACGAATGGGACATCCCCCTCCTCCGCACCCACGTGTCGATTGGCGAAAACGAGGAGGCCATGCGGCAGGACATGAAGGAACAGGCCGCTCAGATGCTAGAGGCCGCGGGGGCCACCGGGGTTGAGCCCTACGAACAGCGCTACTGGCCCGGCGAAGGCATCCACGAGATGGGCGGTGCCCGGATGGGCCGGGACCCGGACACGTCCGTGCTCAATGCCCACAACCAGGCCCACGACGTGCCCAACCTGTTCGTGACCGACGGGGCCTGCATGACATCCTCGGCCTGCCAGAACCCCTCCATTACCTACATGGCCCTCACGGCCCGCGCCGTCGACTACGCCGTGAAGGAGATGAAGCGCCGCAACCTCTGACCGCTCTCCCCCCTCGTTTTTCCCACTCCCCACCATGGATCGACGGCACTTCCTTCGCGCGAGTGCCCTGGCGGGGGGAAGCCTGCTTAGCGCCGCCACGGCCCCCGGCACCGCGGCCTCGTCCCTGCTCAGCTCCGAAGCCGAGCACGACTTTCACCTCCACTACGCCCCGAGTCCCGGCCAGTTCGACGCCCACGCCGGCCCCGACCCGGTGGACCAAATCGCTTTCATGGCCGAGCAGGGCTTCACGGCCTTCGAGGACAATGGCATGCGCAACCGATCGGTCCAGGAGCAAACCCGGATCGGGGAGGCGCTCCGCGAGCACGACATGCGCATGGGCGTATTCGTGGCCCACTCGATTAGCTGGAAGGACCCGTCACTGACGACTGGGGAGCCGGAGCCGCGCCAAAGGTTTCTCGACGAGATCCGATCGTCCGTCGAGGTAGCCCGACGGGTCGACGCGACGTGGATGACGGTGGTTCCAGGCGCCCGCGACCCGCGTCTCGACGACGGCTTTGAAACCGCCAACCTCGTAGAGACGCTGCGGAAGGCGGCCGACATTCTGGAGCCCCGCAACCTCGTGATGGTGCTGGAGCCTCTCAACAACCGTCGAGACCATCCGCGGCAATTTCTGACCCACACGGCCCAGGCCTACCAGATCTGCCGTGCGGTCGATAGTCCCGCCTGCAAGATCCTGTACGACGTGTATCATCAGCAGATTACAGAGGGCAACCTGATTCCAAACTTCGACGCTGCTCGGGATGAAATTGGGTACGTGCAGGTGGGGGACAATCCAGGACGAAACGAGCCTACCACAGGCGAAATCAACTTCCAAAACGTCTTCAAGCATCTCCACGAAACGGGGTATGACGGCATCGTGGGGATGGAGCACGGCATGTCCGGGGAGGGCAAAGCTGGCGAACAGGCCGTTATCGACGCGTACGTCTCGGTCGACTCATTTGACACCTCAGGGTCATGACACTTTCGCTCCTCACTGCGGAGGGAAATTTCTTTGGCGTCCGTGCGGTCTCCAACACGGAACACAGCTGGAAGTGGAACGGGCGTCCTGCGGGGCGCACTTCGACGGCTATCCGACCGTGCAGGGAGCGGCCCGCCAAACCGTACAGTCTGGACTGAGTGACCCTTAGCGCTGATCGTTCTCACTGTCCCCTTCTCGTCATGCACCGACGACGGTTCCTGAGCACTGCTCTTCAGGCCACCGGCGGGCTCTGTGCCGGGCTGCCGCTAGCTGCCTGTGCGTCCGATGCCGACCCTTCGAACAGCACCGCCGCTGAGGCCTCTGGCTCGGCGGCAGCAGCGCTTCCCGCGATCGGTCTTCAGCTCTACACGATCCGGAGCGTCCTGGACAAGGACTTCCGCAAGACCATGGAGCAGGTGGCCGAGATCGGATACGACGAGGTGGAGTTTGCCGGCTACTACGACCGGTCCCCCAAGGAAATCAACGCTCTCCTCGACGAGCTCGGCCTCGCGGCCCCCGCTACCCACGTCCCCCTCAGCCGCATCCGGAAAGCCCCTGGCGCAATCATCCGTACGGCGAAGACCATCGGCCACCAGTACGTCGTGTGTCCGTACCTGGCGGAGAAGGAGCGCACCTCGCTCGACGACTATCGCCAGCGTGCCAAGGAATTTTCCGCGTTCGGTCAGCGGTGCACCAAGGCAGGGCTTCAGTTTGCGTATCACAACCACGACTTCGAGTTTATGGCGATGGAGGGTACGCGGCCGTACGACGTGCTCCTCCAGGAGACCAGCCCGAAGCACGTCCAGATGGAGATCGACCTGTACTGGATTGTCGAGGCCGGACACGACCCACTCGAGTATATTGCGCAGGCCCCCGACCGGTATCCGCTGTGCCACGTGAAGGACCGGGGGGCGAATGGGGGCATGGTGAGCGTCGGGAAGGGAACCATCGACTTCGCCTCCATCTTCCGAGAGGCGAACTTCCAGCACTATTTCGTGGAGCACGACAACCCCGAAAATCCGATGCAAAGCATCAAGACCAGCCACCGCACTCTCCAGAACCTCAAGATCTGACCGATTCCGCCGGCGCATCCGCACGTTTATCTCCCGGCCTTTTTCCCTTTTCGGTTCTCCCGCGCGGTCAATGTCCGACTGCACTCCCCCACACTGAATTGTCTCATCAATCTCCAGCGCGGCCACGATGGCACTCGATCGCAAGATTCGCTACGGCATGGTAGGGGGCGGTCCCGGGGCATTCATCGGCGCCGTACACCGCTCCGCCGCCGCTCTCGACGGCGAACTGGAACTCGTCGCCGGTGCCTTCTCTTCCTCCCCCGAAAAGTCGAGACAGCAGGGCGAGGAGCTCCACCTCGATCCGGACCGGGTGTACGACACCTACGAGCAGATGGCGGAGCAGGAGGCCGAACGTGCCGATGGCATCGACGCCGTCTCCATCGTCACGCCTAACTTTCTGCACTACGACGTGGCGTCCACCTTTATCGAAAAGGGGTTCCACGTCGTCTGCGACAAGCCGATGACCACCACGCTGGAGGACGCGGAGGATCTGTGCCGCCAGGTGGAGGAGCAGGACGTGGTGTTCGCGCTCACCCACAACTACTCGGGCTACCCGCTGGTGAAACAGGCCCGGGCGCTCGTCGAGCAGGGGCGGCTCGGCGACCTCCGAAAGATCGTGGTCGAGTATCCACAGGGCTGGCTGAACCGCCGGCTCGAGGAGGAGGGCAACAAGCAGGCCGCCTGGCGCACCGATCGGGAGAAGGCGGGGGCCGGGGCGCTGGGCGACATCGGCACGCACGCCGAGCACCTGGCCCGGTACGTGACGGGTCTCGGCATCGAGCGAATGTGCGCCGACGTAGGCACGGTCGTGGAGGGACGCGGCATCGACGACGACGCCACCATGCTCCTCCGCTTCGACGGCGGGGTGCGAGGACTCCTCCACTGCTCACAGATTTCGGCGGGGGAGGAAAACAACCTGCGTCTGCGCGTCTACGGCACCGACGCCGGGCTTGACTGGCACCAGGAGGACCCACACCGGCTCAAAGTGCTGTCGGACATCCACGGCGACACGCCGCAGCAGACCTACACCCACGGCCGTCCCCACCTCGATGACTCGGTGCAGCCCTTCATCCGGACCCCTCAGGGCCATCCGGAGGGCTTTATTGCGGCCTTCGCCAACATCTACCGCAGCGTAGCCCGCGCCATCGCGGCGCACGAGGCGGGCACCGAGCCCGAACCCTGGGCACTCGACTTCCCCACGGTGCAGGACGGGGCCATCGGCGTGCACTTCATCCAGACGGCCCTGGAGAGCTCCGAGCGGGACGCCTGGGTCGACGCGTCCTACACCCCTCCCGGTGCGTAGAGCATCGAGGATCGAGAACGGTCCCCTTCTTCGACTCTCCATCCTCGCCCCCTCCACGACCCCATGCCTGAAACAGCCTCCGCCGACATCCAGGACCTCACTCGGCGGCTTCGTGCGCGACTGGAGAACCTCTACGGGGATCGCTTGCGTGAAGTCGTGCTCTATGGCTCACACGCTCGGGGCGAGGCCTCCGAGGCGTCCGACGTGGACGTGATGGTCGTTCTGGAGGGAGAGCTCGACGCATGGACCGGGCTCCAGCGAATGTCGAGACCTGTGTACGATTTGGAGCTAGAAACCGAGGAAATGATCACCCTCTGTCCGATCTCTCGCACCGAATTTGAGCAGAAGGAGCATCCTCTACTGGTCAACGTCCACCGAGAGGGGATAACGGTATGACCGACGCTCAGCGCGAACGCGTCCAGAGGGCCCACGAGCGTCTGGACGCCGCTCGCTACCTTCACGACGGAGGATTCTTTGACGACGCTGCCTCCCGGGCGTACTACGCTATGGCCCACATGGCCGAGGCGGCACTCCTCGAACACGACATTACTCCGAAGACGCACAAAGGACTCCAGGGCAATTCGGAAAGCAATTTGTGACCCCCGGAATCTTCACCCCAGAAACGGGCCGCAACCTGCGTCGGGCGTTCGACCTCCGCCAAGTGGCAGAGTCCGGGACGAACGCTTAGCCGATCGCCTTCCATTCCACATTCCAAAATCCACACTCCCGCAATGCCCTACCGACCCGTTACCCTCTTCACCGGCCAGTGGGCCGACATGCCGCTCGACACCCTTGCCCAGAAGGCCGCCGACTGGGGCTACGACGGCCTTGAGCTTGCCTGCGCTGGGGATCACTTTGACGTCGAGCAGGCCGTCGAGGACGACGGATACCTTCGCCGGAAGCGGCAGCATCTTGCGGAGTATGACCTGGAGGTGTGGGCCATCAGCCAGCACCTCGTCGGGCAGGCCGTGAGCGACCGCGTCGACGAGCGCCACCAGGAGATTCTGCCCGAGCGCGTGTGGGGCGATGGCGACCCCGAGGGCGTCACGCGGCGGGCCATCGAGGAGATGAGACGGACGGCCGCGGCCGCGAGTGCCTTCGGCCTCGACGTAGTGACGGGCTTCACAGGATCGCCGGTGTGGCCCCTGCTCTACGCCTTCCCCCCCACGCCGCAGGCGATGATCGACGAGGGGTACGAGACCTTCGCCGACCAGTGGACCCCCATCCTCGACACCTTCGCGGACGAGGGGGTGCAGTTCGCCCTCGAGGTGCACCCCACCGAAATTGCGTTCGATCTCAGCACGGCCGAGCGGACCCTTGACGCCCTCGACGGCCATCCGGCCTTTGGCTTCAACTACGACCCCAGCCACTTCGGCTACCAGGGGGTCGACTACCTCGCGTTCCTTGATCGGTTCGCCGACCGCGTCGACCACGTCCACATGAAGGATGTCTGGTGGGCCGACGAGCCACAGAAGGCCGGTGTCTTTGGGGGGCACCTGCCGTTCGGGCACGAGGACCGCTACTGGGACTTCCGCTCCATCGGCCGCGGCAAGATCGACTTTGAGGAGATCATTCGGCGGCTCAACCGTGTGGGGTACGACGGTCCCCTCTCCATCGAGTGGGAGGACAGCGGCATGGACCGGGAGCATGGTGCCAAGGAGGCCTGCAGCCGGGTGCGCGCCGTTGACTTTCCGCCGGCCGAGGCGGGGTTCGAGGACGCCTTCGCCGAGGAGTAGAGGCGGCTGGTTACAGCCCTGGCCCCAACCTTAACCGGGATGCCCGATCCGACCTCTACGCATCTAACAGCTTCCGTAGGCGGGACCGCCTCTGTCTTGGTAGCGGCAACGGCCGCTTCACGCTCGCCTCAGTGGGGCACTCTTCTGGCTCACGATCAGGGGGAAGACGTGGTCTTTCCCACCCCGTCCAACATGATCCGATGACCGTCTCGAAGAAGGATGCGCCGGCATGGGTCGTGGCCCGCCGTCTTGGCTGCGAACGCTGACGCTTTTTACGATGGCATGGCTCGTTTTCAATGAATCGGTCCACCCTCCTCGTCCTTCTCGGCACGCTTCTCCTTGGCTGCGCGGCCTGCAGCAACGATGCGTCCACGCCTCCGCTGTTCACGCGTCTCTCGCCGGAGCGTACCGGTGTGACGTTCTCGAACACGCTGACTGAATCCCCATCCCTCAACATCCTCAACTACCTCTACTACTATAACGGAGGTGGCGTGGCAGTGGGCGACCTCAACGGCGACCGTCTCCCGGACCTCTATTTTACGGCCAATGAGGGCCCGAACAAGCTCTACCTCAATCAGGGCGACTTTCGGTTCAAGGACGTGACGAAGGCCGCTGGCGTAGCCGGCTCGGCCGACTGGTCGACCGGCGTCACGATGGCCGACGTCAATGGAGATGGTCGGCTCGACATCTACGTCTCCGTCGTCCACGGCATCCAGGGTCTGGAGGGCCACAACGAGCTCTACATCAACCAGGGCCCCGGTGACGACGGCGTTCCCCAGTTCACCGAGAACGCCGCCCAGTACGGGCTCGACCAGCGGGCGTACGGGACGCAGGCCACCTTCTTCGACTACGACGACGACGGGGATCTCGACGTGTACCTGCTCAACTCCTCCACCCATGAGGAACGGACCTACGGCCGCGCCGAGCTCCGCAAAAAAGGAAGCGAGAAGGCCGGCGATCGGCTCTACCGTAACGACGATTCTTCCTTCGTCGAGGTGACCGAGGAGGCCGGCCTCTACAGCGGCCGCACCGGCTACGGCCTCGGCGTGGCGGTGAGCGACCTGGATCGCAACGGCTGCCCGGACCTCTACGTCGCGAACGACTTCCACGAGCACGACTACCTCTACTACAACAACTGCGACGGCACCTTCACCGAAGCCATCGAGCAGGCCACAGGCCACGTCAGCTACTCCTCGATGGGCGTCGATGCGGCCGACTACAACAACGATGGGCGCCCCGACGTGGCCGTGCTCGACATGCTCCCCTTCCAGGAGAAGGTCCGAAAAACCAGTGCTGGGGCCGACACCCGAGAGGTCTACGAGCTTAAGCGCCGCTACGGCTACCACCACCAGCTCGACCGTAACACGCTCCAGTTAAATCAGGGCAACCGCCGGTTCAGCGAAATCGGCCTCCTGGCCGGCGTGGCCGCGACGGACTGGAGCTGGGCGCCCCTCTTCGCCGATCTCAATAACGACGGGCGGAAGGACCTCTTCGTGACGAACGGCATCTACCGGCGGCCGAATGACCTCGACTACATCGAGTATGCCTCGCAGGACAAGGTCATACGGAAGATGAAGGAGATCAGCGAGGAGGACCTGAAAATCCAGGAGCGTCTTCCCCAGCGCCCCGTCTCGAACTTTGCCTTCCACAACGACGGCGACCTTACCTTTTCGGACTCGACGACCGCGTGGGGCCTGCACCGGCCCGGCTTCTCGAACGGGGCGGCCTACGCCGACCTCAACAATGACGGCAGTCTTGACCTCATCACCAACAACATCGAGGAGCCAGCATCCATCTACGAGAACCGAGCCGACTCTCTTCTTGAACATCATGCCCTCACAATCCGCCTGCGAGGAGACGGCGAGAACACACGGGGTATCGGGGCGACGGTGACGGTGCACCAGGAAAACCGAACGCAGGTGCTGGAGCAGATGCCCACGCGAGGGTACCAGTCGTCGGTGGCCCAGCGCCTGCACTTCGGGCTCGGCACGCAGGACGTTGACTCGCTCACCGTGGTCTGGCCTGACGGCCGCACCGAGACGCGAGCGAATGTGGCCGTTGACCAGACGATCACCCTCCATCAAGCCGACGCAACCGCCCCTGCTCCCGCCCCCGACACCGCCTCGAATTCCCCACTCGTCACGACGGCCCCGGCCGACACGCTGGGCATCGACTTTCAACACGAAGAGAACACCGCCTACGATTTCCGGCGCGAGCCCCTGATGCCCCACAAGCTTTCCCAGGAAGGGCCCGCGGTGGCGGTCGGCGACGTGAACGGCGACGGGCTCGATGACGTCTACCTCGGGGGCGCGAAGCGACAGCCCGGCGCGCTCTACGTGCAGGAGCAAAATGGCCGCTTTCACCCATCAGACGCCAACAAAAAGGCCTGGAGGGCCGATAAGCTCCACGAGGACGTAGACGCCGCGTTCTTCGACGCGAACGGGGACGGGGCGCTCGACCTCTACGTGGTGAGCGCGGGCAACGAATTCTGGGGGGATGCCGACGCGCTCCGCGATCGGCTCTACCTGAACGACGGCTCAGGAACGTTTCGCCGTGCCGATGGGGCTCTTCCGGGAAGCGTGGCGACCAACGGGGGGGTCGTCGCCCCCGCCGACTTCGACGACGACGGGGACATGGATCTTTTCGTGGGCAGTCGCGTGGTGGCCCGCAAGTACGGCAAGACGCCCGAGAGCGCTCTGCTCGAAAACGACGGCTCCGGCCACTTTACGGACGTGACCGACGAGGTAGGCCCGGGACTGCGAAAGGTCGGCATGGTGAGCGACGCCGCGTGGACTGACGTGCGGGGCAGCGACGCGCTCGACCTGGTCGTCGTGGGCGAGTGGATGCCGATTACGGTATTCGAACAGCAGGAGGGCGAGCTAGTCGACCGCACGGACGCCGCCGGTCTCGCCGACACGCATGGGTGGTGGAACGCCGTGCACGCCGCCGACCTCAACGGCGACGGGACCGACGATCTCATCGCGGGCAATCTCAGCCTCAACTCCCGCCTCCGGGCCACCCCCGACGCGCCCGCCCGCCTCTACCGGAACGACTTTGGCGGCAAGAAGGGGCAGGAGTCCATTCTGACCCACTACCGACACGGAACAAGCTATCCCTACGCGGGCCGGGACGCGTTGCTCGAACAGATTCCGTCGCTGAAGAAGAAATTTCCGACGTACGAGTCGTTTGGCGCCAGCCAGATCGACGACCTCTTCTCCGCCGCAAAAATCCGGGAGGCCACGGTGAAGACGGCACACACCTTCGCGAGTGTGTACGTCGAACACCAGGGAGACGGCACGTTTGCCGTCGAGGCGCTCCCGTCCCGGGCACAGTTTGCGCCGATCTACGGGACCCTCGTGCACGACCTCGACGACAATGGGACTCGCGATGTCATGCTGGGCGGCAACTTCTACGCCCTCAAACCTAAACAGGGACGCTACGACGCCAGCTACGGCACCGTGTTGAGGGGCGACGGCAATGGCCGCTGGACCCCCGTTCCTCCGCCTGAGAGCAACCTGTATCTCCGTGGCGAGGTGCGTGCCCTGCGGCTCCTCGAGCGAGCCGACGGGACGCACTGTGTTCTGGTAGCACGGAACGACGCGCGCCCGCAGGTGGTGCGTCTACAGGAAACGGACGCACCGTAGAATTGGGAGGCAGATCCACGGCGTACGTCCCCGCGCAGCTGGTTTGCCCGACCCGTCCTGGTTGAGGGCCCTTCCCTTCTAGCACGACAGACCCCGCGCCAAGACGACAGTTCCGATGTCTCGACTCCCTCCTCCGTTCGCTCGTTCCCTTATCCTGGGACTCCTGGCCGCGTTTGCAGTTGGCTGCCAGTCCGGAACCGACTCGGGGGCCTCCTCGAACGTCGAGCCCCCCATCCAGGCCGACACGATTGCCGGTACGGAGACCGAAAAGATGCGCAGGGTGCTCGCCGCGCTCAACGAGCAGGCATACGCCCATCCGATGGAATACTTTCACCTTAACGGCCGCCGGGCCGAGGTCTTCAAGAAGCGCCTGGATGAGGCCGCCTCGGCCAAGAAGAAAAACAAGCTCCGTTACCAGTACGCCTACGAGCTCCTGTACGCCGGACAGGTAAAAGAATCGATTCGCCAACTCAACACGCTGATTCAAACCGAGAACCTGAGGCTTCCCCAGATGTCGAGGCGGACGAAACCAATCTACAATCTGCTGGGTCTCGCATATTTGCGGCTGGGGGAACAGCAAAATTGCATCAAGCACCACTCCTCACAGTCGTGCATCCTCCCCATCCGCGGGGCAGGGGTCCACACGAACAAAACCGGCTCCCAAAATGCGGCGGAAATCTACAAAACCATGGCGCAACAGTACCCGGGCGACCTGGAACCCCGGTGGCTGTACAACGTCGCCCACATGACGCTCGGCCAGTACCCGGACGAAATCCCCTACGGCCGCCTCCGCATTCCGGGCATCGAGGCCACCGACGACGGCCCGATCAAGCAGTTTCGGGAGGTGGCAAGCCCGTTGGGCGTCAACCACAACGCCATCGCCGGAGGTGTGAGCGTGGAGGACTTCAACAACGACGGATTCCTGGACATCTTCGCCACCTCCTACGGCTTAGACGACGAGCCTCGCCTCTACATGAACGATGGTGAGGGCGGGTTCGTCGACCGGACGGAGGAAGCTGGCCTAACCGGACTCGTCGGCGGCCTCAACACGGTCCACGCCGATTACAACAACGACGGGTACGAGGACATCTTCATTCTCCGCGGGGCGTGGCTCGGGGAGCAGGGGCGGCGTCCCAACTCGCTGCTCCGCAACAACGGGGACGGGACCTTCACCGACGTCACCTACAAAGCAGGCCTCGACGCGTACCACCCGACCCAGACGGCCGCCTGGGCCGACGTGAACAACGACGGCCACGTTGACCTCTTCGTCGGCAACGAGTCGGACGCCGAGCTCGACCCCTTTTCCGGCGATACGACCGGAACGACATCGACCCCGCACCCGAGCACCCTGTACCTCAATCAGGGAAACGGCACGTTCGTCGAACGGGCCGCGGAGGCAGGCATCGACCTGAAGACCTACGTCAAGGGGTCGGCCTGGGGCGACGTCAACGGCGACGGATTGCCCGACCTCTACGCGTCCGTTCTCGGCGGTCCAAATCGGCTCTACGTGAACCAGGGCCCCTCTGCCAACGGCCTGCCGCAGTTCGAGGAACGGGCCAAGGAGGCGGGGGTCCGTGCCCCGATTTTCAGCTTTCCGGTCTGGTTCTGGGACTACAACAACGATGGCCACGACGATCTCTTCGTCTCGGGCTACGACATGCGCTACTTCCAGCGCGTGGCCCACGCCGTAGCGGCCGAGTATCTGGGGGCTAACCTTCAGGTTGAAACCCCGCGCGTGTACCGGAACGATGGCGACGGCACCTTCACGGAGGTCTCCCGGACACTAAATCTCGACAAGGTTCTCTTCACGATGGGCTCCAACTACGGGGACCTCGACAACGACGGGTACCAGGACTTTTACGCGGGCACCGGCTCCCCGGACTTTAGCTCCATCGTGCCGAACCGCATGTTTCACAATCAAGACGGGGCCCGCTTCGAGGAGGTCTCCTTCAAGGGCGGATTCGCACACATCCAGAAGGGGCACGCCGTGGCGTTCGCCGACTTCGACCGCGACGGCGACCAGGACATCTACAGCGTCATGGGCGGGGCCGTGCCGGGCGACTCGTACCCCAACGTGCTCTTCGAGAACCCCGGCCACGGCCACAACTGGGTGACCCTCGACCTGCGTGGACGCACCGCGAACCGATCCGCCATCGGTGCGCGCATCAAAATTACGGCTCGTCGTCCGGACGGAACGAGGCGGACGATCTACCGCACGGTGCGCACCGGCGGCAGCTTCGGCGCGGCAGCGTTGCAGCAGGAAATTGGTCTGGGCGAGGCTACGCGCATCGATACCCTGCGCGTTACCTGGCCTACCGCCAAAAGCAACACACAAACATTTACGGGGCTCTCCGTGAACAAGACGTACCGGCTCGTCGAGGGCAAGACGCCTACCCCCCTCGACCGCCCGACGGTTCCGTTTCGCGTCCCCTAACATCTTGAAAATCTTCCACTACCGCCGGCGGAAAACCTGAATGGGACCGTCATTCTTGGCGACGAGAAGAAGGCGTCCGCGGTTCGCGGTGTTTATGGTGGTGATGTCCCGGGCCTGGCCAGTCACGAGGAAGCCGCTCTCGCGGGTGGGCACCGCTGTGAAGTGTCCCGCTCCATTCCCGTGCAGCACAGTGCCGTAGCTGGCATCCATGCGGCCGAGATTGGGGGGAGCCCCGTGGAAGTTGCCGGCCAACAGCAGGTCAAGGTGGCCGTCGCCGTTCACATCGTCGGCAGAGATGCCGTACACGGGGGCCAACTGGGCCTCGAACGGAAGTTCGTGCACCGAAAACGAGCCGTTCCCCTCGTTCTCAACGTAAACCGTAGAGAATGTGTATGTGCGCTTCGTGAGGGCATCATCGAGCTGCGCGTCGCTGAAGACTTCCGAGATGGGCGTGTCCGCGTACGCCTCGTGCGAGGGGAATTTCTGCTTCAGAGGGGGGATCTGGTTCACCAGGGGATCGCGCAGCACGAACGGGACGTTTTTGCCCTGGCGATACATGGACAGGACCGGTTCGGAGGAGCCGTCCCTGTCGAAGTCGTTCACGTAGAGGGAGGTCGGCTTTTCGACGCTGGCATCCAGGCGCGTGTTGCGTCCCAGATTGCCCACGACGAGGTCCATGTCGCCGTCGTCCCCGACATCAGCCGCGACGACACGATTCCACCAGCCGTGGCTCTTAGCGAGTCCCGACTGCTCCCGGGGCTGCATTCGCTCGAGACGACCGCCGGTGTTCTCAAAGACGGAAATCGGCATCCATTCCCCCACGACCACGAGATCCTCGCGGCCATCGCCAGTGACGTCGGCCCAGAGGGCATCCGTCACCATGCCCACCTTGCGGAGCTCGGGGGCCACCTCCGTCGTTACGTCGGTAAAGTGGCCCGTCCCGTCGTTCTCCAGGACGACGCTCCTGGGATTCTTTCCGTAGTTCCAGGGCACCACGCGGCCCCCCACGAAGAGGTCCTCGTCGCCGTCGCCGTCGTAATCGGACGCCACGACGACCGATCCGCTCTGTTCGATGCCCGGCAGACGGTTCCGGGCCTTCGTGAAGGCACCAGTCCCGTCGTTCAGGTAGAGTCGATCCTCCAGCGGCGGTGTTTTCGGGGCGTACTCGTTGCCCCCACTCACGACGTATACGTCCTGATCCCCATCACCGTCCGCGTCGAAAAAGAGCGCATCGAGGTCTTCGGAGACGGCGTCCTCCGCAAAGAGCTCCTCGTTCGTTGACACGAACTGTTCCGACGACGGCTGGGGCTGTTGGACGAGGAGCCGGCCCGGCTGTCGTTTGGCCCCCCCCGCGTAGAGGTCGTCGCGCCCGTCGCCGTTTACGTCCCCCACGGCGAGCCGCGGCCCTTCGGTGGAGAGCTTCTTGGGGATCAGCTTCTCGCGATTAAAGTCGACGAACGGGTTTTCCTGGTGCGTCGCGGCGCCGAGATCGACCTTTTCCGTCACGTCCACGAACGGCTGGGCGGAGGGCTCCGGCAGTTCGGGCGCCGGCCGATCGGACCCAGTCGGGGGCGGCGCCTCGGACTGCCGGACCGTGAGCAGCTGGTCGGCGGCCACGCTTGTGATGCGTTGCACGCGCCCGTCGGGCCACGTCACCGTCACCCGGTCGAGCGTGTCGGCCTCCCCAACGCCGACGGTGAGCCGATAGCCCACAGTCGACTGAAAACCGCGGACGGGCATGTGCTCCTTGTAGAACGTGTGTCCGTTGGCCTCCACCCTCACCTGGGCACCAATCCCGAACGGATTTTCGCCCATTCCCTCCAGCTTCATCGAGAGCGAGTGGTGGTCGCGGAGGGAATCGGCCTCGTTGCGGTAGAGGAAGCTTTCCATGTTGAGGTTGTTGACGACGAGGTCGAGGTCGCCATCGTTGTCAAGGTCGCCGTACGCCGCCCCGTTCGAGAAGCTCGGCGTGTCGAGCCCCCATTCGGCTGCCACCTCCCGGAAGACCGGGCCCGTCGTGGAGTCGGCACCGAACGCGTTGCGAAAGGCGTAATTGGAGATCCTGTTGGAGGGGATCTTGTCGATCAGGTTCAGAAACTCGCCCTTGCCGCGCTTCTTCATGCGCCGGGCCGTCTTCCGGCTCATAAGCTTGTCGATGAAGTCCTGGTTCGTGACGTCCTTGTATATTCCATTTGCGACGAAGATGTCTTTGTAGCCGTCGAGGTCGAAGTCGGCAATGAGTGCCCCCCAGCTCCAATCCGTCGCGTGCACACCTGCAATCTGACTGATGTCGCTGAACGTGCCGTTGCCGTTGTTCAGCTGGAGCGTGTTGCGCAGAACCTGGTGGTAGTACCCGTTGCGCACCATGCGCTGGTAGCCGTCCCACGGCTTAAACGTCGTGGTCGTCTTGAGCCGCCGATCGGTCTCCGGAAGCATGTCTGTCACAAAGAGCTCCGGCCACCCGTCGTTGTTGAGATCTCCAAAGTCGGCCCCCATTGACGAAAGGCTGCTGTGACGCATCTGCTTGGGGAGAACCTCGCGGAAGGTGCCGTCCTGGTTGTTGATGTAGAGATAGTCGCGTTCGAAAAAGTCGTTTGACACGTAGATGTCCTGCCATCCGTCCCGGTTGACGTCAACGACGGTGACGCCGAGCCCAAACCCAATTTCGCTGCCGTAGATGCCCGCCTCTTCGCTCACGTCGACGAATTTGCCGTTCCGATTCTCGTAAAGCTTATCGCCCCCATGCTCGTCCCGCGTACTGCGCTGGGTGTTGCGCAGGTCGAACGTGCTGATGGGCGTGAACGCGTTGTTCAGCAGATAAAGGTCGAGATCGCCGTCGTGGTCGTAATCGAAGAAGGAGGCGTGCGTGGAGTAGCCCTCGTCGGCCACCCCGTACTCTTCGGCCTTCTCTTCGAACTGGGGCACGCCGTTGTCGTCGGTTCCCTGGTTGATAAAAAGCTCGTTCCTCCGGTCGTCGTCAGGGAGGTCCCCCGAGTTGCACACGTAGATGTCGAGCCATCCATCGCCGTTCACGTCCACGATGGTGACCCCTGTGGACCACGCGCGCTGCCCGGCCACCCCGGCGGCATCGGTAACGTCCCGGAACCACCAGTCTCCCTCGTTCAGGTAAAGCCGGTTGTCTTTCTGGTTGGCCGTAAAGTAGAGGTCCTGAAGCCCGTCGTTGTTGAGATCAGCGATAGCGACGCCTCCGCCGTTGTGGTAGTTGCGATAGGTGAAGACGTTGGTGTTCTTCGTGTACTCGATGCGGTTCGTGAAGTCGACGTTTGTGTGCGACGACGGGAGCTTCGTGAACAATGTGCTTCCCGGAGGGGCCGGGGCCCGCTCGCTCTTGCTGCGCGTGGGTCCTTCCGTCGAGCCGCCACATCCGGAGAGCAGAACGACCATGACGACAAACACTGAACAGCCCGGCGCCAGCGCCGCGTCGAGGAACGAGAGACGATCCATCATCAGTTGCGTAAAACAGCAGATGAATGTACCAGCGGACGGGCACGCCGCGGGAATGGGGACGCGTTTCACACCGCTCTGAAGTGCCCCTGCGAGGGGAGAACTTCCGCATCAGCCAGCAAAAAACGCCCAGCCGGTCCGATGCCGGCTGGGCGCTTCGGAGTGCAGAGGCGCTGCAAATGAAGACATTGAGGGCTAGTAGCCCGGATTCTGGGTGAGGTTCGGATTCGCGCTCAACGCGCTCTTCGGCTTCGGAAAGAGCACCCGGTAGGGCTCGCTGGACTGTCCCGTCTTCGATCCATCCTTCTTGAAGAGCCACGGTCCCGTAAACGTCGGGGCGTAGACGTCGGCGTCCGGATTCGCCGACCCCTCGAACCCGATCGGCTGTCCCCCGTGCGCGAACTCGTACCGGATCAGGTCCGAGCGGCGCGTGAACTCGAAGTGGAGTTCCCGGCCGCGCTCGGCAACGATGTGCTGAATCATGCTCGTCTGATCCGTCGCCTCGCCCATCGTCAGGGCGTCGTTGCCCCGTTTCGTGTGTACCTCGTTGAACGCGTCGAGCGCCGCGCCCATGTTGCCCTGTTTCGCCTCCGCTTCCGCCTTGGTCAGGTACATCTCCGCGAGGCGGAAGAGCGGGTAGTCATTGCCCATTTTGGCACCGTCGATACTCGGATCAATCTCAAACTTCAATGGACGAGCGCCCGGCGCCTCGAGGAGGAAGACGTCAGAGTCTGGAAAGTCGTCCGGCGGGTTGGATGCTCCAAGCTTAATGCCCGGAATGTTGAGCGTGAGATCCAGCTGAATATCTGATCCCCGCACGGTAACGGGTCCGCTGTCCGGATTACTAAAGCACTCGTCGCCCGCACAGCCCTTGCTCGGCTTCTGGTACTGCTTTCCAACCAGGAACTGTTTTCCCCGCCGGTCGGTGTGGACGTCATCTGCCGTGCCGACCTCGCCATCCGGACCCGCCTTCAGATTGTGCGATTTGTAAAACTCCGCGATGGTGGTGAATCCATTCCAGGGGGTCGCCGGAACGCCGTGGTTGTAATGGAGAAAGGCCATCTGCTTATTGAAGGCCACGCCGCTCTCATTTTTGTAGGTCGCCGCAAAGATCAGCTCGTCGGACGTTTGATTGGAGGCCGAGAAGTTCTTGAAGTAGTCCTCCAGCTGATACCGGCCTGAGTTGATGACCCGCTCGGCGGCAGCCGCCGCTCCTGCATACATGGCGGTTCCTGTGTTAATGCCACTAGTGGTCACCTCACCGGTGTAGATCTCGGCGTTGAGGAGTATCCGCGCCGTGAGGGCCAAGGCCGCACCCTTCGTGGCCCGGCCGTACGGCACCTCGCCCTTGACGGCAAGGTCTCCGATGATTGTCCCCGATCCCGGATTTTGGATGCAGCTATCTACACTGAAGTTGCCGGCTGTGCAGCCCGTGAGCTGCTTGAGGACGAAGTTGAACACCGCCTTCCGGGTCGTGTCCGCGGGCGGACTGTTTGCATCGACGGGCTGCGTGGGAAAGTCCAGATCGCTTCCCTCCTCGACGACGATGGGGACCCCGCCGAATTGGTCCATCAGCATGTAGTAGAAGAAGGCACGGAGGAATTTGGCCTCCGCAGCAAACTGCGCCTTTTTGGCATCCGAGATGCTCTCGGATCCCGCCAGGGAGGAGAGAACCCCGTTGGCCCGTGCGATGCCGACCTGACTAAAATCCCATGACCCGCTGATCTGCGGATTCGTGGTCGGCCAATTGTGCTGCGTCAAGTTGCGCCAGATGCCGCCATCCCCCCAGTCCGGGCCCCGGGTGGGCACCATGATCTCGTCAGTGGAGTGCTCCTGACTGTCGAGGGGATTGAAGACGAACCCCCGAAGGTGGGCGTACACGGCCGTCACGGCCGAGACAAACTGTTGCTCGTTCTGGAAGAAGTTCTCCGGTGTGATCTGGTCGAAGGATTTCTCCTCAAGTTGCTGGTCACAGGCCCCGAAGACCAGGGGCAACGCGAGAACGAGGGAGAGCGCGACGACACGGCGTATTCCCGCACTGGGAAATCGGTTGAGATAGGAGCTCATGGGTCAGTCAGGGTCTAATGTTTGAGTTAGGACATCAGGAGGGCAGGAGCACGCGGCGGCTAGAAGCTCAACTCAACCCCCAGGGTGAACGTACGTGGGCGCGGATAGCTTGTGTAGTCGACGCCCCGGGTCGGACGTGCAAGGCTACGGAAGCCAAGCCCGCGGCCTGTAACATTGGTGTTGACCTCCGGATCGTAGCCCTCATACGGCGTAATCACGAATACATTCTGCACGGTGCCGTAGACCCGGGCACGGCTCAGGCCGTACGCGCTCACGTTCGGGACATTGTAGCCAATCGTCAGGTTGTCCAGCCGGAAGAAGGAGGCATCCTGAACCCATCGTGACGAGTAGACCGGCGAGTGGTCAGCACTCGTCCCATCCTTGAACGTCTTTTGCAGGACACCGATTCCCCGGCCGAGATTACTCTTGGTCGTGAACTCCAGTGCCGTGTTGTTGAAGATCTCGCGGCCCTGCGCGCCCCGGAAGAAGGTGCTGATGTCGAAGTTCTGATAGCGGAAATCCACGTTGAGGCCGTATCGGAAGTCCGGGATCGGATTGCCGATGAAACTTCTCTTCGCCTCGCCGAGCGTCGTGGTCGTACCGTCGTCCGTCTTGTAGACCTCTTGTCCCTGATCATTGATACGGACGAAGACCGGTCCGTAGAAGGCCCCGATCGGGTGGCCCGGTTCCAAACGCTGTGCAGTGACGCCCGTCTGCCCGGCCCCGTTTACCGGGGTGTGATCGATGAATGTGCGTCCTCCGAGGCTTTGAACTTCGTTTCTGTTGCTGCTGATGTTTCCACTGAGCCGGAGCGACAGGGCCTCCCGATCCAGGATGAGGGCATTCAGTGAGGCCTCGATGCCGGTATTCTGCACCTCGCCTACGTTTTCGAGCTTCTGTGTGGACACGGCGGGCGGGGGCACGGAGACCAGGAGGAGAAGGTCGTCTGTGGTCTTTTGATAGAACTCAACGGTGCCATCGAACCGGCCCACAGTGAAGTCAAGCCCGACGGTGAGCTCCTCGGTCTCTTCCCACTTCAAATCCGGGTTCGGCGCCCGTCGCTGCGCAACCCCTGTCTGGATGTTTTCTCCTTGCCCAAAGACTCCCTGGAAACCGGGGTCCGGCGCAAGAACGGCCTTCGACTGGAGCGGCGGGACGGCCTGGTTTCCACTCAACCCGTATCCGACCCGCAGTTTCAACTGCGTGAGTGCGCCCACGTCCTGCAGGAAGCTCTCCTGAGCAAGATTCCACCCGATAGAGCCCGACGGAAACCAGGCAAACTGCTGTTGATCGCCGAACACGGAGGAGCCGTCGCGGCGGACCGTTCCAGTCAGGAGGTATTTGTTATTGATGTCGTAGTTGAACTTCCCAAAGAAGCCGATCTGCTCTACGAGTTGCTTCGTCGAACCGGGATCCTGGACGGACGATCCTCCACCGAGGTTGTTAAACAGCGTCGCGTCGGTTATGAAGTTCTGCGTCTCCACGCTCACCGCTTGCCAGGTCTCCCGTTCGTACTCCGCGCCCCCAATCACCTGAAGGGAATGGCCATCCAAGATTTCAGCATTGTATTCCAGCGTTGCTTGGGGCACGATGCTGGAGAGCGAGCGCTCGGCCTGCCGGGCCAACCCGCCGGAGTTCTGCCCGAACCACAGCGGCGGGCCACTCCCCGGAACGCCGGTACGCCGAATGCCCTCCGAGAGGTCAATCCCGAGCCGTCCCGTAGCCGTCAGGTTTTGCAGAAGGTCCGCCTCGATGCTGAAATTCCCCAGGATCCGCTTCTGGTCGGTGATGTCGGTGACTCGCTCCTGAAGTGCGATCGGGTTTTTGATCGAACTCGAGAACTCCTGATACTCGCCAGTGTCGGGGCTCCGAATGCGAAGGGTCGGATCCATTCCGATCATCCCCTTGATCACGCCTCCCTGGAACCCTCCTCCCTGGGCGTAGAAAAGGTGGTTGCGCTTCGCGTATGAGGCGGTCAAGTTCATGCCGAAGCGCAGGCGGTTGTCGAACTTCTGGTGATCGACATTGACGCGCCCCGTCACGCGCTGAAGGGCGTTCCGATCAACAACCCCCTCCTGGCGGAGGTAACTGACCGACGCGCGATAGGTGGTGGATTCAGTTCCCCCCGAAAGCGAGAGGTTGTGCTCGTGCTGAATTCCAGTCCGGGTTGCGGCGTCCTGCCAGTCGGTGCTCGGCCCCGAAAAGTCGCCCTGCCGCTTCTGGAAGCACTCCGAGAAGGTCTTGAACTGTCCCAGGTCGTTGGCACAGCTTTGTCCCTTCCGAAAGGCATTTCCACCGGCCAAGTCAAGCGGATTGGCCAGCGTTGAGGCCGACACTTTGCCCGAGTAATCGACCCGAATTCTTCCTTCCTGTCCTTCCTTCGTCTGAATTAGGACGACTCCGTTGGCCCCCTCGGAGCCGTAGATGGCCGTCGCGGACGCGTCCTTCAAGATCTGGATGGATTTGATATCCTGCGGGTTGAGAAGAGCAAGCGGGTTGGAACTGCTCGAGGAGCTGATGCCTCCTGCACTCGCCCCCGACGGGGTCACGTTCGTGTTGCTCACCGGCACGCCGTCGATCACATACAGCGGGTCGGTACCTCCCGTGATTGAGCTCGTCCCCCGAATCCGCATGCTCACTCCGGACCCAGGCTCCCCACTGTTCTCGAGCAAATTCACTCCAGCGACCCGGCCCTGAATCAATTCCTGAGGGCTCGCCTGCTGGCCAACATTGGCCTCCGCCACGTCGACCGAGGACACCGATCCCGTGATTTCCTGTCTCTGCTGGGTCCCATACCCGGTCACGACGACCTCCTCGAGCTTCTCCACGTCCTCCTGAAGCGCCACGTTAATGACGGTCCGGTCGCCCACCGTCTCTTCCTGGGCGATGTACCCGACAAAGGAGTACACGAGCACGGCATCCGGACCGGGAACCGTAATCTTGTACTTGCCCTGCGCGTTCGTGACCGTTCCGGTGGTCGTCCCCTTGACCGCGATATTCACGCCGGGGAGGGGGTTTCCCGTAGCGCCGTCAGTCACCGTTCCCGTCACAGTTTTCTCCTGGGCTAGGGCAAGGCCTACGCAGAGCATCGAAAGAAAGAGGCTGCAGAGGAGGGTTCGTACCGTGGTATATCGCATGTTTGCCGTGGAATTCTAGTGAGAGCAGGAGCTTGTGTAGAACCCCGGTCGCCCCCTCAGGCGTCGAGACCTCAAAAACGGTGGGAGCGTACGTCGTGGATCGAAAATTTGGAGTTACTAAAATTTGTGCGAGAACCCTCGGCACCGCGTCTTTCATGGACGGCGGGAAGCGCGTGGGCTTCGTTCCAAAAGGAATCCGCAACCCAAAATTCACGATCCGGAACCTGAGAGGTTGAGTACTCAGTGGAAGGGTTCAGCATTCGGAAGCCTCGCTTGGGGGATACAGCGACAAGACCGGTTCTTCCAGAATTCAATGAAAAGGCTTTCACAAACAGATCTTAAGAGGGTGCGATGAGAATTGCAAATCAGGAACTCCTGCATTCTAGGCCATTCCCATCAGTCTGAGGACGTACATCAAAAGCCAAAGCCTCCACGCTTCCGTCCTCGAAAATATTACGTCTTCGTAAGGTTAGCAGTCGATTCATGAAGAGTGTCCTTCAGGTCATCGGTTCGATCACCGGTATCCTGTTTTTCACAGCCTCCGTCGTTTTCCTGTGGGCGCGCTCGGGGCAGCTCGCCGACGAGAAACTCGTGCAGACGAAAACCTACGCGGCCCCTCCTGCTTCGCCGGACCGAGACACCTTCAGGGTCATGACCTACAATCTCGGACATCTCGCCGGCACAACCGACGATGGGACCGTCGACCGGCCCGATAGTCTCTTTTCCACGAACATGGATCAGGCTGTCGACATCATCCGGCGTGCCAACCCCGACATCGTTGGACTGCAGAACGTCGATTTCAGCGCGGCACGCTCCGGTTACGTCCACCAGCTCGACACAATCGCCACCCGGCTGGGATTCGCAAGCGCCGCGCAGGCAGTGAACTGGAATAAGCAGTATGTTCCCTTTTCGCACGGCCGACCCGTCGTCCAATTCGGCCGCATGGTGTCTGGACAGGGGGTTCTCAGCCGGTATCCGGTTCGCCGACATGCGCGCAGGGTGCTTGCCCGTCCTCCGCAATCCTTCTGGCGGGATGCGTTCTATCCCAACCGCCTCGTCCAGGTGACTGTAATCAGCATCGGGGGCTGGCCTCTGGTGGTGATGAATGTTCACTTCGAGGCACTCGACACGGCCACCCGCGAGGAGCAAGCGCGCACGGTGAACGCGCTCTACAAGCGTCTCGCTCAACAGGGCTTCCCAATTCTCCTCCTCGGCAACTTCAACGGCCTCATGCCCACGGTTGAATTGGCTACGCCCAGCGACGACGACACGATAGAACTCTTGCTGAAGGGGACAGAGTTGCGTCCAGCCCTCTCCCCGGAAGAGACGTACATAACGGGAAACTCCTCCCTCGGCACCTATCCGGCCGACAATCCGCGTCGCAAGCTCGACTATATCTTCTACCGACCTCAATCTATCATTCAGACGAACGCGGAGACCTGGTGTGGCGGCACGCCCCAGTCAAAGAACGCAAGTGGTTCCCCGGCCGCGCACCAACCGCAGAACAGAAGTACCCCGACAGCGGTCAAGGGTCCGACTCGGTCGCAGGACGGCGGCGTCCCGATAAGCACCGTGGAGGCCTCCCGACCGCACCGAGACTCTGTGGCGAACGCTTCCGGAAATGCACTCCCATCCGACCACTGCGCAGTCACGATGACTTTCCTTCTCCCCCGACCGAAGGATATGCTTCCGAAGAAGCGGATCCCTGGCGATAAACTCCCGTCCCTGGACAGTCTCATGAGCCCGTAGTCTCGAGCCAGCCGGAACCGTACCATTGGGAAGGGGAGACGCAAGCCGGAGACCCACTACGCCCGAACATTGGGGGGAAGCTGGACGAACGTGCTGCCGCCCGCGGTCACTGCTCCTCCTCCGGAATCTCCCGGACAATCCGGAAGCCCAACTGCGAGTTCTGTCCCCCCGGTCGGGCCCACGATCGGTTTGCAGACCGCATGTCCGACCCGGCGGAAAACCAGCCTCCCCCCCGAATGACTCGGGGACCGGATGGTCTTCCCCTGTTTACGGGGTCTACGCGATCACTCCGTTTGTAGAAGGTGGGGTCATAACCGTCACGCACCCATTCCCAGACGTTGCCGTACATGTCGCAGAGGCCAAACGGATTTCCTCGCTTCCGGCATCCCCGATGTGTTCGCCGCTCGGAGTTGTAGCTGTACCAGGCGTATTTGACGAGAGAGTCCTTCGCCCGTCCAAAGTGGAAGCGGGTGTTCGATCCACCCCGAACGGCGTATTCCCACTCCGCCTCCGTGGGGAGGCGATACAGGTCGGTGTCCTCTTTACTATTGAGTCGTTCGACGAAGGTACGGACTCGATACCACGACACACTGTCCACCGGCCGGTAGGGCCCCTGGAAGGCGCTCGGATTCCGATCCATGAGAGCCTCCCATTGAACCTGGGTCACCTCGTAGACGCTCATGTAGAACGGCTCCGTGATTTCTACTTCGTGAACGGGCCGTTCATCTCTTTGCCCATCGGTCGACCCCATCTGAAACGATCCCGCTGGAATTCGTTGGAACTGGATTCCGACGGAGTTTACATAGGTCGAATCGCTTTCTGCCGGTTGAGGGGACGTGTCCTCCCGAAGGTCACATCCTTGAACAATGCAAAGCCCGACCAGCAGTCCCCCAAGTCCCGTCAGGACTTCAACTGAAAGACGAGTCATGAGAGACTCTCCCGAGAAAGGGACGAGAGGTTTACGGCAGGACGAGGTCAACCGAGAAATTTTCTCGAACGGCGGGGGCGCCGCCATCGGAAACCGTGGTCGCCGTTCAAGCTGCCCTCCCGATTGCTCATCGTTCCAGAGGTTCCTCCGTAGGCCCCCTCACGCTCAGAGGCCATTCTGCGAGGGAAACACGGTCGTTTCCTTCTGCGGCCCGTCCCCAGCTCCGCATGTTTGCCGAACGACGAGCTTAGGAACGAAGACCGTATTCGACACCGGACTATCTCCCCCCCTTTCAATCTGATGTAGCAGACTCTCTACGGCTCGCTGTCCCATCGTGCGCGCCGGTTGACGAACCGTCGTCAGTCCCGCGCACTGGCTCAGCTCTACGTCGTCAAACCCGACAATCGCAAGATCCCCCGGGACCTCCATCCCCGCCTCTTGGGTTGCTCGTAGCGCCCCCATCGCCTGCCTGTCTGACGCGGCGAACACTGCGTCCGGGGCAGGCTCCCGTTCGAGCAATGCCTTCATGGCCCGGTACCCTCCTGTCTCCGAAAATGCAAACGGGCGCTCGTCGCTCGCCGCTATCAGACGGTCCTCGACGGGTCGCTCCTGCTCCCGGAGTGCCCGCTCGTATCCTTCACGCCGGAGCCGGGCCGGCGGCGGCTGGTACTCGACTGTGATGTGGCCAATTCGCTCGTATCCGTGATCGATCAGGTGGCGGGTGGCCTCGTAGCCCCCTTGTTCATTGTCGACCGTAAACGATTCGAACGCTGGGTGCTCTGTGTCGACCAGCACGACAGACTGGTTGGTGTTCCTTAGCCGACGGGCCCATTCGTCGGTCAACGGGACCGACAGCAGGAGAATGCCGTCGTTTCGACCGGGCTGCAGGGCCCGGGCCAGGCGCGTATTCAGGTCCTCCGGGCTGGACCGGTCGTGGATGAGTTCCTGTGCGTTTGCTGGGGCATGAATCGTCAGATCCAGGTTCCGATCCCTCAGCCCCTGCTGGATGCCTCGTATGACGTGCATGTAGAAATAATTCGCCACGACCGGTGCCACCGCGGCGATCTGGTTGGTGCGTTGCCGGGCCAAATTCTGCGCCGAAGCGTGGGGCTGGTAGTGCAACGCATCCGCCGCCTCAAGTACCCGCTCGCGCGTCTCCTCCCGGACTCTGGCCTCCTCATCATTGAAGACCCGCGAGACCGTCGCGGTTGAGACATCCGCCCGCTCGGCAATGTCGTAGATGGTTGCAGACACGGAAGAAGACGTTTGGGCAAGAAAACTCACGGAAGGATCTGTACCATAGTCCCCTCCAAAACTAATGTCAAACCATGACTTCCCGGAGCGACGACCCGGAGGAGGTAGTGGCGGCTGCATTCAACCGTCGTGGTGCCTGGGGGATCAGGGACGGAATACGCCTCGTCGTGCAGCAAGGGGTAGGCATCAATGGACTTGCGCTCGCCCGGCGCCGGAGGGCCTAGGGACGCTTCGGAGTAATCAGCAGCCCCAAGTCTGGAACGGACGCTAGGGTGCAGGCTCGGGAACAGGTTCCGTGTCGGGCGTTGGCTCGGGGGAGGCTTCCTCCGTCTCCGCTTCGTCCTCGTCGCTGGTCCAGTAGATCTCAACGAGCATGGCCGCGGGGCCCACGAGAAAGAGCGCGTAAAACGGCGCCGCGACGAATTCCCCCAGCCGCAGAAAGAACTCCGCGACCGCAATCAGGGCCGCAACTCCCATTTCACCCTTCGGCGAGGAGACGGTCGTCTTCGGGTCCGTAATCATAAAGAGGGCGAAGAGTTGATACATCGGCCCAGTAAGCGGGGCCACCGCTGCCCAGAAGCCGTCTCCCGTGACGTATCCCCGGACAACCGAGAGTGCGATGAAGGCAACGATGTACGTGGCCGTGACGTGGAAGCGCTTGACTTTCCAGATCGTGTAGAGCCCGACGATCCAGATGACGAGCATCGCCCACATGTTGTTGCCCCACTGCGTGTTGAGAGGGGCAATGTCGAACAGGCCGTACGCTGCGGGGAAGAAGAGGACGCAGAGCCCAAAGTTGGACGGATTCCAGAGGTGACGTCCCTTCACCTGGAGCACGTACTTCGACATGATCGACACCACGCTGCACAACGCAAATGGCCAGAGCGCTGGCGACCGCACCAGAATGCCCACACTGATGCCGGAGGTGTAGGCGCTCGCTGGGTGGGCCCAGCCCCCCCACGTGAGACGTCCCAGGGCCAGCTCTGTAGCGATGGCCGTTCCGATGGCCAGCGCGATGGCGTCAATGCCCCGCAGGATTCCAAACGACACGTGGCCCGCCACGAGGATCAGCGAAATCAGAACCGGCGGGACGAGGCGGACGTCAATCTTGTCCATCATGGCTCCGTCACGTCGTGGATGGTGTTCATCTCAGGGGACTCGATCGTCTGGGTCGTGCCGGAGGGCCATCGGATCACGGCCTTCTCGACTGTTGGGTTGGAACCGAGGCCAAAGTGGATTCGGCGCTGGTTCTGCGAGGCGAAGCCGCTCCCCCCGTGCACCTGCTGCACCTGCTGCTGGTCGTTCCAATGGAGTGTCACGCGCGTCCCGATGGCACTCCGGTTGCTCTCGGTGCCTGTGAGCTCGAACGCGATCCAGCTGTGCTGGGGGTCAACCTTGTTTCTGTAGACCTCCACCGGCCCCCGCTGGTTGGCAACCACAGCGTCTAACACGCCGCGGTTCTGGAGGTCGACGAGGGCCACCGCGCGGCCATCGTGGGTGGAGGCGCCCCCCACGGCCGGCGCCACGTTCTGGAATTGGCCGGCCCCATCGTTGATCCAGATGCGCGTTTGTTGATGGCCGGACAGGCTGCGCCCCTCCATGGCCGGCCAGTTCGCAGCGTTCGCGATAATGTCTTCGTTCCCCCCCGCCACCTTCGAGAAGTCATACCAGTAGCTCGCGCTCTTCGAGCCGGAATAGAACCCGTTGACCACAAACAGGTCCTGCCACCCATCATTGTTCAGGTCGCCGAACTGGGCCCCGTAGCTCCACCCTGCCCGGGCCACGCCCATCGTGCCGGCAAGATTGTCGAACGTAGGCGTCTCCCCCGACGCAGTGGACCCGGCCATCCACAGGTTGTTGCCCTGCACGAGAACGCCCTCCTCCGTGAGGTTGCTCACGTAGAGGGCCTGCGTGCCCCGGTTCATCACGTCCCCCGTCGACGCGTTCATTCCGCTTTTCGGAATGCGGCCCACGTTCGAGGCCCGGCTCGCGGCGCGGAAGCGCTGCCCCTTCACGTTCACGAAAAACTGGTCGGCCCCGAAATCATTGGCGATAAACAAGTCCGGGTAGCCGGACCGGTTGAAGTCAGACGCGACCGCCGCGAGGGTCCATCGCGTGCCAGTGAGGCCCCACTCCTCCGATACCTCCGTGAACGTCCCGTCGCCCTGGTTCAGAAAGAGGTAGTTCTGGCCGCCATTTCGGGCATACTCGTAACTCTCGGGCATGACGCGGGTCGTTTCCAGATTCCAGAGGTCAAACGTCGCCGGGTAGAATCCACCGACAAGCAGGTCGAGGAATCCATCCTGGTTCGCGTCGAGCCAAATGGCCGTGCCGGCGTTCATCCAGTCGGGCAGGCCCTTGAGATGATCGGTCACCTGCGTGAAGCCTGTACCGTCCTCATTGCGGAAAAGCATGCACTGCCCCCACTTGTAGAGGAAAAGGTCCTCGTCGCCGTCATTGTCGTAGTCGCCCCACACGCTTCCCATCGAGGTTCCCGTTCCGCGCTGATTGACGTTGGCGAGGCCCAGCTCGGGAGCAACGTTTGTGAACGTACCGTCCCCCTGGTTGCGATACAGCGCGTTCTCGGTTCCATACTTGCTGTTGGTAACGTAGAGGTCGGAGTATCCGTCCCCATCGTAGTCGGCCACGGACACAGAGGCTCCGATCTGCGCCACCTCAGGCATGATGTGGCTGAGGGACGAGTCGAGGTTGGGGGCGTGGTGCGTGAAGTCGATGCCGACCTCCTGAGCAACATTTTCGAGCACGAAGCCGTGACGCTCAAGAGCCTTCTCGCGGTCCATCGGGCCGCCCGATGCTTCTCCCGACCACTGCGTGATCACCAGCGGGGCAGCCAGCAGTCCGACGAAGACCACGCTCAACAGTCCCCGAATGAGAGTTTGGTTCGTCACGGCGTTCCAGAACGATTGGCGTCAAACGATAGCGCGCGGTGGAAACGGCGCGGGGCGACGTATCGAGTGTGGTACGTCTCCCAGTCGTCTGGATGCATCTGGTATGCCGGATCTTCCTCCAGAGGTCCAGGCGGTGTCGAGTAATCGTCCATGCCGTGGTAGGGGAGGGGGCGCACGGTCCTCGAGTGGCCCGTGTTAAAGTCGCCGTCCTTCACCCATCCGTCCCCCACGAGCACGAAGTCCCGCGTCCAGCCGTCCGGGGGGGCAGGCGGTGCCGGAAACCGAAGCACCATTTCATCGCCTGCGTTCATAATAACATAACGATCGTCAGTCTTAGAAACTAGTTCATCCACGGGTCCAAATCGGGTGTGGTAGCCCCTAAGATCCCGCCACATGCGGGTCGTTGTGGCAATTGAGTCGTACACGGGCACGGTAGGCAGGCGCCGTTCCGTCTGAACGACCTTCGAGAAGCCCCGGTCCCGCAGGTGGGCTGAGTCGGGAGAGAGCAGATGCGTCTTGAGCTTCACATCCGGTCGTCCAGGAGCCCAGGCGAGCCGGTCCCAGTAGATTTCCATGTTGGTCCGCAGGCGCACGCGACGGGGCCCGTCAGGCCCAACCACCTCCGATAGATCGATGAGCATGGTCTTCGATTTGCCGGCCGGGAACCCGATGTTTGATCGCGCGACCTTCCATCCCCCATCCCCGTCTGGCACCTCCAGGGTGATGCCCGTCGGGGGAGCGAAGTCCCCCTGACCGATGGCGAGGTTGAGCGAAGTGTCCGTCGGGTACACCCAGCCGTCGGCGACGAGCCAGAGGGGGCCCTCGGCGGGCACGTCGTCGCCCAGCCGGACCTCTACGTAGTGTTCTTCGGCTCGTCCCTGGAACGGCCCAAGCTCGAAGGTGTCGAGGTAGCGCCCGTCGTTTTTCTGGACGAGGGCCGTTACGTCCCGTCCGTCCTGGTCCCACGCCTGTGCGACCGGCTGCGGTGGGGCAAGAGGGGTGAGGTCTTGATCAGGGGGCGGCAGATGGAAGCGCTCGTCGATCCGTACCGTCGTACCCGCCGGATGATCGACGGCTACGAGTTCGACACGGTCGAAGAAGTGACTTTCCCACAGCTCCCCGGTGATTCGCACGTCGTACATTCCGTTGCGCCGCCCCACGTGCTCCCCCGGAATGAAGATCCGGTCCTCACTGTGAATGACCTGGGCCTTCCCCTGTGCGTTGATGCGAAGGCCGAGGGCAGTGCGCCAGAGGAAGTCCGTCTCGAATTGCATGTCCTCGCCATCGTAGGTGTAGACCCACGGGCACGATCCCTTCAGTCGCTGGCGGGCGAGGGCAGTTTGGGTCGATACAAGGTTGAATTCGGCCTGCACCGTGCCGTTGGGCCAGATGATACGGGCCACGTCGGCCCCGCTGCGGCGGCCGAGACCGAAATGAACCGTGGGCTCCGTGATGGGCCGCTTCTGGTAGAGCAGTCCCGCTCGGAGCTCGATTTCGCCGCCGATGCCGTACGGATTGATACGACGATCGCCCTGGGTCCGGGCGGCGCGGGGCTGAATCCGCTGTGACTGGTAGTTTTTTGTGCCTTCGTTCGTCAGCCGCAGCGGCGTTCCCGAGTCGCTGAGAGCCAGGAGATCGAGCCGCCCTTTGCCACGCACATCGGCGGCCGAGAAGACCGTATGCTGAATGGGTTCGGAATGGGGAATGTACGCGCCGGTCGAGTCGCTAAGCCAAATGGTTCCCGCCCCAGGAGTTGCCTGCACCAGGTCGAGCCCTCCGTTGTTGTCCAGGTCCCCTGCGAGCAGGCGTGTCCCCGACACGGGCGTGTCGTCGGGCAGGGGTCGTCCGCTCAGGAGACGATCGGTCTCCCATCCGGTGGAGGAGGCCGTGAGGCGGGACACAGCCCCGCTGGCCCGGAGCAGGAGAAGGTCCATGGCCCCGTCTCGGTTGACGTCACCGACCGAGAGCCCCCGTCCCGAAGCGAGCGTGTCGGGCAGGATCCGGGGCGAGAAGCGGGGCGTGCCGGACCGCTTGTTGTCATACACGTGGAGCTGTCCTCCGGCGTCGAGCATTGCGGCATCGGGGGTCCCGTCGGCGTCGAGATCGGACCAGACAAATGCACGGAGTGCACGCACTTCCGAGAAGAACGACCGCGTCGCGAACGTCCCATCTCCATTGTTGCGCAGCGTGACTGGGGGGGCCGACTGGCGGGCCAGCACAAGATCAAGGTCCCCATCCATGTCGAGGTCGGCAGGCCAAACCCCCGCGTATGCCTCACCGCGGACTGCGGCCGGCACAGCCTCCTCCGATACGTTCTGAAATGAGCTGTCGGCCTGCTGACGATATATCCGCACGCCGTCCTCCCCTGCCGCAGCAAGGTCGACGCGGAAGTCATAGTCCATGTCGAAGGGCGTGGCGACGTGCCCCATCGGCCGGTCGCTCGTCGTCCCTCCTGGGAAGGGCACCGTCACGACGCGCCCGAGGCCTGTTTCAATGCGGAGCGTCTCCCCGTCCGTCATCATCACGTCGGGCGGCACCTCTTCCGCCAGTGTCACGTGTTGAATCCAGTCCCACTGGTCCGTCGTGCGGAGGGAGTCGGCCGTGAACGTGAGGCCAGTATCGGCAGGCGCCGGCTGAGGGTCAGGGGGCGTCATTCGGAAGAGACGGATGACAACGCTGGCGCGCTCAGCGAGGCTCGGGGGCTGAACGGCCGCCTGATCGGCCTGGTACGCTGGGGTGCGCTTCAGGTCGTTCTTGAGAAACGCGATTTGCGCGGCTGCTTTTGGCGGCGTGGCGGCGACCTTCCGGACAGCCTGTAGCGACGACCGTGCGGCGTCGGGCCAGGAGGACGTGCGGTTTCCAAGACGATCGAGGGTCTTTCGGAGCATCGCCGTCTTCCCGGCCTTGGCCGCGAGCCGAGCGCGCTCGACGAGCACGACTAGATTGTCGGGGCTCTGTGCAAGCAGGCGATTCACGAGGCGCAGTGCATCTTGGGTAGCCGTCTCTCCCCCCTGCTGTTCGATCACCTGCGCGAGCGTGTAGAGGGCCGCTCGATTCGTCGAGTCGAGTTCGACGGCCCGGCGGAGGTGCGAGATGGCCTGTTCGTAATGCCCTCGCTCCCGTTCCAGCAGCCCGGAGAGCAGTTGCATCCGTTCACTCTCGGGGGCGAGCGTACAGGCCTGTTCGAAGTGCTTCGCGGCGGTCTCCAGTTCGTTCTGCTGGAACGCAAGCAGGCCCCGGTTGGCCCAGACGGCCGGCTCGCCCGGAGCAAGCTTTGCGGCCGTTTTCAGCTGCTGCTCGGCCCGGTAGTTCTCGCCGACCTGGAGTGCCGATGCGCCCGTGTAAAACGACGTGACGGCCTTTTTGTACTCCTGCGAACCGGGCGCGGGCACGCGCTCCGACTGGCACCCTCCGAGTCCAATCACTAAGCTGAAAAACAGGACCAGTACGCCCGTAAATGAAGCGCGTCGCATCGCTGGCTGAGAAGATTGAACAGGGGATTGCGGCGAGTGCGCACCCTCCGTACCTACTGGATATTTTTCTCATAGGTCCGGATGCGCTACCGTGTGTACCCCAGGCGCCAGCGAACTGACACTGAGCAAGGACTGCCCACGGCGACATGGCCACTGTGCCGTTCCCGATGGGTGTCATTCCTGGTTCGCTTGAGACGGCCAGGGGCGCTTGGTGCGGCGCTCAGAACTGGTCGGCGGCTTGCAGGGGGCTGTGCTGAATTGAACGGACGGGGGTGGAACCGCGCCGCCCCGATTCTAAAATGTTAGGCGGAGACGCGCGTTGAGGGTGCGGGGCGTGAGCCGCTTCGGAACGCGCGACCAGTCCTTTGTCCAGCTGTAGTCAACCGTGTTGTCCATGTCGAAGAGATTGAGCACCTCGACGGTAAGCTCGAGGTTGACCGGCGCCCCGATCCCGTCTTCAGTGATCTCGATGCGCTTTGTAGCCCCCACATCCACGCGCCGATACGGCGGGAGACGGCCACTCATTCGGTCTCCGGGCACGCGGATGCGCCCGTCCGACCCCGGTTCCAGAGGCGTGTAGGGAAGGCCGCTGCCATACAGGAGGCGCATGTGGAGCTTCCACGACTTATCGCCCGGCACGTAGTCCTGCAGAAACGCCGAAAAGGTGTGTCGTTGGTCGGCGGGACGGGGGATAAGGCCCTTGGTGTATTCGTCCTGGTACTGTTCTTTGAACCGCGCACGGGACACCAGGAAGCTGTAGTTGAACCAGCTGTCGAGCCCCGGAACGAGCTCACCTCGCAGTTGCAGATCGAAGCCGTAGGTGTATCCGTTCGCGTCGTTTCTGCCCGAATACTCGACCCGCACGTCGTCGATGCTATACGAGATAATGTCGTTCAAATCCTTGTAGTAGGCCTGCGCACGGAGGCTGAGGCGCTGCTGCGGGAAGAAGTACTCGCCCCCCAGCACGTACTGAATCGACTGTTGCGAGTTGATGTCCCGGTTGAGAGCTTCGTCGATCGACTCCTCGTCTTTGGGCTTGCCTCGAAGCTCCCGGTAGGTCGGCTTCTGGTGGTAGATGCCCCAGGAGCCGGTTAGGGTGAGCCGGTCGTTGGCGGTGAAGCGGGCTGAGAGCCGCGGTGAGACGGTCCACTCCCCGTTGAACGAGAAGTAGTCCGCCCGCACGCCTCCTGTCACGACGAGCCGATCCTTCGTCGGAAGCACGTCCACCGCATCCTGCAGGTAGAGTCCCGCCTGCATTTCGTTAAAGGTGGCCGAGTCTTGGATACTGTGAACCGTAATGCGCCGCTCAGGCGTTTTGATAACATTTTTCTCATCGAGACGATCGCGGAAGTGCAGGCTCCGCGCATGCCACCCCCCCTCGAGTTCATGACGCCCAAGAATCCACGTGTAGCGGCCCCGGCCGGTTAGCCGCCGAACATTGACGACGTTGTCGGCCTGATTGATGTGGGTCGATCGCTCAGAGAGCTCTCTTCCCTCCCGGGAGTCGGGATCGCTCCCGGGATCAACCTTGAAGACCTTGGCCTGCCCTGTGATGTCGAAAGACTCCGTTTCTTGAGTCTCGAAGTAGGCGAGGTCGTGCTCGATCTGCACTCGATCGGAGAGATCGGTGTTGAGGCGCACGCCTCCAAACGTTGTGGTGAGCCCGTCCTGTCGGGCTCCGTTCAAGTCCTGCCAGAAGGCCTTGAAATCGGAGGGACGTTCGGGATCGAGACTGATGACCCCAAAGTAGGTCTTCTGCTGCTTTGGATCGAGCTTGAAGGTGTGGTCGGACCAGATGCCAAGGGCCTCGATCGAGACGCGATCGGACATCCGGTAGGTAACAAAGCTCTGCACGTCCGTGGAACGCGGACTGTAGTCGCCCTTCAGGTCCTGCGTCCCGAAGAAGCGTCCGGGACGGGCGTGTCGCACCCCAAGCGTCCATCCGAGGTCCCCATCGAGGGCTGAGGACTGGGCGTGCACGTTGGCATCGAGCGTCGAGACGGAGGCCGAGCCGCTGAGAGGCTGGTTCTTTGGCTGCGCGTACTCCACCCTTAGGGCCGAGGACAGCTTGCCACCGTACCGCACCGGAAAGCCTCCCGTGTAGAACGTGATGTCCGACGTGAGGGCCGGGTTGATCATGCCGAGTCCTTCCTGCTCGCCCTGCCGGACCCGAAACGGCATGAACACCTCGAATCCATTGATGAAAACAAGGTTTTCGTTGTACCCCCCTCCGTGCACCGAATACTGCCGCGTAAGCTCATTATTGGTCGCCACCCCCGGCATGGTCTTGAGGGCACGAAATCCGTCCTTGAAGGGCGTCGGGATGTCCTGCACGTTCTTCGGGTCCACCTTGTAAACCCCCGGGCGATCCGGCACTTCGGCCCCTGTGACCGTTACCCCCTCCATTTCCAGAACGGTCGAGGAAAGGGCGACGTCGAGCCGGTTCGTCCCCTCCGTCACGGTCACCGAATCGGTGCGCGACGAAAATCCGACCGCCGAGAAGCGAAGAAGGTACTTCCCAGTGGGAAGCTGGAGGCTGTAGCGGCCGTTGGCTGCCGTTGCCGTTCCGTAGTCGGTTCCCCGAACCAGAATCGTAACTCCGGACAGGGGCGTGCCATCGGTCGAGTCCGTAACCGTTCCCGTGACTGTGCCCCAGGTCTGTGCCTGAGCGGTCATGGATCCCAGAAGACAGCACGCCCCAATCAGAAGAACACGGAAGAAGCGCATCGTGGACTGACGAGTGCTTTCAGAGTGCCGGCGACAACCGTATCGGTCGGGCGAAGGGCGTGTGGGAGGCGTTTTCCGACAGAGCAAGAGGAAGATCGCAGCGGTGAGGGCCAATTTTCGATGCCCCACCGACGACCCGGTAGCAAGTCGACGATGGATGGTTCGGCCCATCTCCGAAAAAGTTCCCCGACGAATTTATAATCCCATCGACTTCACCGATGCGGACAGAGGGCAGTAGTGACCGCCGCTGGTGCGCCGCGCGACCCTTTCTCACTGCGCGGCGACGAGAGGGGGACGGGGACCATCGGTGGCAACCGACTGCAGAGACGGGGAGGGTGGTCCCGCTCAGGACAATTGAGGAATGCCAGTGCTTAATACCGGACAGAGCGAGATCTGCGTGCGGGCACCGTCGTCCGCTACATCATCAGTACAACCGCGAGGGCCAGACACACAGCGCCGATGGCGAGAATGACCACGTAGAAGAAGAGCAGGATGACGGCCTTGAATGCCGTCTTGATGAGCCCCTGCTCGTAGACATGGCTCATGGCAAGAATGAGATACAGGAGGGGAGCAACTTCCGCGCAGGTTCCGGCCACGCTAAGCCACGCACCGCCCAGCTGGTCGAGCAGGATGCCAGTCGCAAAGGCAAAGAACGCGAATGCGTGCACGTGCAGACTGAAAACCAAGTGCTCAGCGTAGAGGCGCCCGCGCCGTACGTACAGGAGCTTCATCAGTAGCGCAAAGATCGGAAGCATGAGGAACATGAGATAGGGCCCCCGGTCGATCGTTGATTCGGCGAAGCCCCAGGGGTCCTCCACGACTTTCGGGATGTTTTGGAACAGCGTCTGCTCCAGGTAGGTGTCGGCGGTTTCCTGACTGAACTCTTTTCTGAGCGAGTCCGCAATCACGCTGCGGCGTCTCTGAGAACTGAGAAGCTCCTTTATGCTTAGATGACTCGAATCGTCCCCGGCCTCGTCGGGCCCATGGTTCCGCCCTACCGCCAAGCCTGTGCCTTCAACCGAGTCGGCCTCGGTCGGCGCGAGGGTCGAATCAGGGGCCAGTGGAGCCGCTGGTGCGTCGCCCACCACCGACGCGGGAGCGACTGTCGCAGTATCGGCTGGGGGGGCTGGCGCGGATGAGGAGGGGGGGAACAGCAGCCCAAAACCTCCGGTGGTGGTAAGCGTGAGAACCGTGAAGAGCAGAAAGGTTGAGAACAAGTAGAGCCGGAAGGGCCGGATGTAGCGCTTGCGCCGACCGTTGATGTATTCTTTCGTGAGCCGACCCGGCAGGAAGAGGAATTTGGGCAACGTATGGAGCACCCGCATATCCAACTCGAAGACGGCCTCGAGCGCCTCGTTGAGCATGTGCCAGATCGGCACGATGCGGTCGGCCGCCTTCTGTCCGCATTGCGAGCAGTAGGGGCCGTGGAGCAGAGCGCCGCAGTTTTCACATTGATCCTCCAGCGTGCCCTCATCCGAGGCTGCGGCGCTGCCTGCTCCTGAAGAGGGACGCGCAGACGACGCGCTGGTCGCGGTCTGTCCCGTGGCCCCCGACCCAGACTCGACCTCTTCGTCAAGGTCGGCGAGGGCCTCGACCTGAGCCAGGGCGTCCTCGGCGGCTGCACGCGCCTCATCTGGATCCGAAGCCGCTCGTCCGGACAGATCCCCGTCGCCGGACTTCTCCGGGTCGTCGGGGCCAGATCCAGGCGGCGGAGCGCTCATGGGCAGAACCGGGCGAGCAGTGAGCGTGACGTTGAGGATCCGTTATAATCCACGTACGGCGCCGCTGAATGTTACGCCCGTGTGGCACATGGTGTGCAGTGCCCGGCGAGGCTACGACCGGACGAAGTTCCCAATCCGAAACACGCAACACTCAGTACGCCTGCGCAAAGAGGACGCGGCCTTCGGAGGGCTCCCCCGTGAGCATGTCTGTGCCTTCCTCGTGCTCGTCCCGGTCGAACGGAATGAGCCGGATGGTGGCGGAGGTTTCGTCCTGGATGCGGGCTTCCGTCTCTGGCGTGCCGTCCCAATGGGCCCACGCAAAGCCGCCGCGCCCAATCACCTCACGGAACTCGTCGTAGTCGTCGACGATGTGTGTGTTGCTCTTCTGGCGCTTCTGGGCCCGGTCGTAGAGGAACTGCTGCACGTCGCCGAGCGTGTCGACCACACGCTGGACAATCCCCTCCTGGGGGACGACCTCTTTCTCCTGCGTGTCGCGGCGGGCCATTTCTACGTTGTCGTTTTCCAGATCGCGCGGCCCGATGGCGAGGCGCAGTGGCACACCGCGCAGTTCGTGCTCGTTGAAGCGCCAGCCTGGGCTCTGCGTGTGGTTGTCGTCCATTTTCACGCGGAGGCCGTGATCCTCCAGCTTCTCCTGTAGGCGCTCGCACTTCTCCATCACTGGCCCCTCCTGCTCGTCGTCGAAGAAGAGGGGCACGATCACGACCTGGTGCGGCGCCAGCTTCGGGGGCAGGACGAGGCCCTGATCGTCGGAATGGGTCATGACGAGGCCGCCTACGAGCCGTGTGGACACGCCCCACGAGGTGGCCCACACGTACTCCTCTTCGTTGTCCTCGTTGGTAAAGGTGCAGTCGAACGCCTTCGCGAAGTTCTGGCCGAGGAAATGGCTGGTGCCGGACTGCAGCGCCTTCCCGTCCTGCATCATCGCCTCGATGCAGTAGGTGTCCACCGCGCCGGGGAAGCGCTCGCTCTCCGACTTGCGCCCCTTTAGCACCGGCATCGCCATGTAGTCCTCGGCGAACGTGGCGTAGACCTCCAGCATGCGCTCGGCCTCCTCCACCGCCTCCTCGCGCCCGGCATGGGCGGTGTGGCCCTCCTGCCACAGAAACTCGGCGGTGCGCAGGAAGAGCCGCGGCCGCATCTCCCAGCGGACGACGTTGGCCCACTGGTTGTAGAGCAGCGGCAGGTCGCGGTACGACTGGATCCACTTCGAGTACGTGTCCCAGATGATCGTCTCGGAGGTGGGGCGCACGATGTAGTTCTCGCCCAGCTCCGA
>NZ_JBDGQQ010000056.1:0-13793 GCF_042218895.1 Salinibacter sp.
TGCTGAACTGAACCGGCTCGCCCTCGTCGACCGGATTCGGGCTGGCGTTGATCGACGCAACCGAGGCTGGCTGGACGACGATCACTGAGGTGTTACCTGAGTCGGAACCTCCTTCATTGCTCACCTGAAATTGAATGTTGTACTCGCCCGCCGAGTTGTACGTATGGTTAGCGAGAAGGCCAGAAGCGGTCGCGCCATCGCCAAAATTCCAGGTATACGTGAGGGGAGAGTCGGCTTCCTTGTTGATCGATGCCTCAAACGCTCCGGACTCTCCTGTTTCAAGGGTGTCGGGGCCGCTCACCGACTGGACGACGGGGGCCGTAGCCCCACAGCCGGTCAGGAAAAGGCCCCCAATAATGAGCGCCAGGGGAAGCCAAAGAGAAGATCGAAACGTCATGTTCGTGGGTGATTTTGGTTTCGTCATCATGGTGGTGGAAGGTGCGTTGCGTCAGAGGGAGCAAAGGCTGGAGAGTAAAAACGAACGTTCCTGAGGGCAAAACCCCAAGTGGAGAGGGACCGGCCTTCCGGAGCGGTCTCCTAAGAAACACGATACGACTCGGACACACAATTCCCTCGGAAAAAGTGAGCCCCTGCTCAGTGCGAGCTCTACGAGAGTGTACGGAGCACGTCCCACGTGGAGACAACATCCTTGCCGTCAGGAAAACTCAACTTTCCTGCATTCTGCAGATCCAGAGCGTTGGACGAGCAGAATGACCTGGTGGCTGCGGGCCTATACTAAGGATGTGGACGGGGAACGACAAACGCGGGCTGCTCAAGCGGAGGAGGGTGGGACAGGTTGGCGTCCGAGCCTTCCGCCCGGGTCGCTCGAAAGGGCAACAGGAAGAGGGGGGATGCAGAGCCTGACGATTTCCCTCCTCGGATCAAGCCGCAATCGTCCAGTCGAGGTACACCATTGGGGGGCGGTTGGATCGAGGGCCGGAAACTCGTTAGCCCCTGGGGCTCACTCCAGGGAGTCTACGTGCTTCTCAAGCTTACTTTTTTTGTTTGCGGCCCTGTTCTTGTGGATGACCCCCTTGGCAGCGAGGCGGTCCAGGTCTCCCTTCACGTCGTTCAACAGCTCTCTGGCTTTCTCTGCGTCCTCTAGGGAGCGAAGCTTCTTGATCTTGGTGCGGACACGGCTTTTGCGCGACTTATTGTGCTTGCGTCGCTTCTCATTCTGCCGCATCCGCTTCTCGGCGGATTTGTGCTGGGGCATGGTCGGTGGCGTTGTTTCAGGTGAGTCTATGTGTCGGTCAAAGGCAAAGTCCGTCGCCCTTCTTCCACGAGAAATTTCGTAGGGTGCACATAACTTGAGTGCGGAAGGGAGTTCCCCGTGCCGTGGGAAGATTAAATGGACGAGAACAGGCGCGTTGCCCGGAAGGGTGGGAAACTTCCGGAAACTGGGAATTCTGCGGCTCGTTCTTTCCATCTGCGTTACCGAAAAGCTCTCTTCCTCAACCACAACTCGCTGTTCGTTCTGCGCCCAATGAGGAGAAACAGGTCTGGGTAGTCAAGTTTGGATAGTGATGCAAGGCAGGTCCCCCCGTATCCACCCGCAGAAATAGAAGTCCCATGTGGAAATTCCTGGTTGATTTGGTCCGGCATTCGGGCGTCACGCACACCCTCATCATGATGGACGCTGAGGAGATGGGGGAGACGCGGCGATACCAGATTCAGCCGGAGCGCCTTCTGCTAGCGTGGGGGGGAAGCCTGCTCGTCGGCAGCCTCATCGCTGGGGCGCTCCTTTCGTTTACGCCCCTCCGAAGCGTCTTTCCAGGCCACAGCACCGAGCAGATACGGGAAAGTGCCCAGCTGAACGCCGTACGGCTCCGCGCACTCCAGGACTCAATCGCCGTCCAGCGCCAGTACATCGAGCGTCTACAGCAACTCATTACCGGAAAGGTCGACCCGGCAGCTCAGTCTGATGTGGCGTCGCCGGCCGAGTCGCCCTCGTCCACCCCGCGGCCCCGCCGGGGGCAAAATCCCGGAGAAGCGACCGCATCCTCGAAGCCGGACGGGCACGGGCAACCGGCCATTCCTCCGTCGCGCACCCCGGTCGCGGGGAAAAGTCCCTCGTCGGGGCTTTCGTTTCCCGTCAGACCCCCCGTCATGAACGGGTTTCCGACCCGGGAATTCAACGCGAAGACGGGGCACTACGGAGTCGACCTTGCGGTCTCAGAGGGCGAGTTTGTTCGGGCCATTGGCGAGGGATATGTCGTCCTCGCCGACTGGACTCGGGACGGGGGATACACCATCGCGGTGCAGCACGGGGGAGGATACCTTTCTATCTACAAGCATAACAAGCGTCTCCTCAAGCAGCTCGGCGACCGGATCCAGGCTCGAGAACCCCTTGCCGTGAGCGGAAACACGGGAGAGATCACCACCGGTCCTCACCTGCACTTTGAACTGTGGCGAAACGGCCTCGCGCAGGATCCTCAGTCGTACGTCACGGACTGGTAGCCCAACGAAACGACCCGGGTTCGAACGCTTTGAACTGGGTAGATCGAAAACCAATTGCGAGGATTTTTTCCGTTCCCGCGTTCTATCCGCACTCGCTCTCTCTATGGGCTTCTTCGATAGCACACAATCAGACGACCCGTCATCACCCATGGCAAATCAACCCAACGCTGTCCAGGATCAGGTCAATCTCATCGGCGAAGGAACGGTCTTCGAGGGAACCGTGCGCGCTGAGAGCGACATCCGGGCAAGCGGGCGGATCATCGGCACGCTCGACGTAGAAGGAAAAGTCATGATCGCGGAAGGAGGCTCCGTCGAAGGGGAAATCCTCGCCACGGACGCCGACATTGCGGGGGAGGTACAAGGAGAGATTCACATCGACGAGCGACTCGTGCTCAAGAGCACAGCCCAGGTTGACGGCGTCATCGAGACGGATCGTCTCGTCGTCGAAGAAGGAGCACAGTTTACAGGAGAGTGCGAGATGGGTACGCCAATCTCAACGAACGGCACTCCGTCCGACGAGGAGAATGCCCGAACCCGTGAATCCGCCTCGGGGCGGAACGACGAAGAGGACTCGGCCGACCAGCCCGTCGGGGTCTCGTCCGTGGACGACTCGGCCTGAGCCCGCGTCCTGTCCGGAGAATGGAGCGCCGGGCCCTGGACGGATGCGGCCGAACGCGCTCTGTCCGCTGCCCTCGGTATAGCCGTTGAGGACGAACTCGTGAGTTATGCCACGGATGACCGATCGAACGCAGACGATCCCGACCGCGCCCCGGATCGGTCCAGCGAACAGCCCCAATCCTCTGGCGGCAAATCGGCCTGGATGAGAGCCCTCCGGGACGTTGCCCCGTACCTTGACCTAGGGTGGCGCCTCGCCGGAACGGCAGCATTTCCTCCCCTTCTCGGCTACGCACTCGACGTGTGGCTCCACACCACACCATGGATCCTGCTCGCAGGCTGCGTGTTCGGTCTATCGGGCGCAATTCTTCAGCTCAGACACCTACAGGCGGAGCTCCGTCCCTAGCGCACCGCGGATTGCTGCACTCTAGGGGACCACCACGTACCTGCGAAATACTTTCATGTGCGATTCACCGCTTCTCATAAGTCCCCGATTGCCCGAATGCGTAGCTTCAAACGCGACGCTGCACAGTTGTTACGGCGCTTTCTCTGAGCCACGGGTCGGACTGGACGGGGACCCAGCGGCAAAGAGCTGAATGAACGATGGGGGATCTATGGTGGCTCAGCATTGGCATGGGCGTCGTCGTTATTGGGCTTCATACAGCGGCCCGTGCGCTGACGCATCACTTTGCCTTCTGGATTTCCAGTCGGCGTACGTTTTTGCTTCTGGAGCTGGGAGGACTTGGGGGGCGAATGGGACTTGTGCTTGGCGCCGTGGCGCTGGTACTCCTTTACGTCCCTGTCCAGGAGTTCGCCTTTGTGAGCACGGTGATTGTGCTGCTCCTCGCGAGCATGGTCGCTGAAGTCCGCTTCATCGTTCGAAAAATGGACCGCGGCGCGCTGGGATCGTAGCCACACTGCTCAGTCGCGTCGGCCCGACGACGTTATTCTGTCAACATCGCAGTACGAATTCATGATGGCCCGTGTCCGATCACTTGGACTTGCCGTTCTTCTCCTCTTTGGGGGGTTGTCACTGGCGACCCCCGTGGAGGCCGCAGAAGAAAAGGATGGCGTCAGCCTTGAGGACATTGTCAACAACTCGATCCTGGGCCACGCTGAGGATGGGAATTACTTGAACTTCAAGCCGTTCGGCGTCGTCGAACTCCCGCGCATCATGCTCGTCCGCGCGGGGCAGGGGGAGTTGGCACTGGAGGTGTTCGGGAGTACGAAGAGTCTTCTCAAGAACGGACCGTATGGCCTCAAAGCGCACGGGGAGGAGCATGGACTCGTCACGGATCCGAACAAGTTGAAGGAGGCCATCGCCGCCAAGGAGCACCTGCACCGCTCGGTGGCCCGGACGAAGGGCCACGTCGTCGCGGACCTGTCGATCACCCGCCACCTCATCTTCGCCTTGCTGGCTATGGTGATCGTGTTCGGCGTCTTTATCGCCTTGGCCCAGCGCTACAAGAACGGGGTGGGCCGCACAGAGGCCCCCAAGGGCATCTTCCAGAACATGATGGAGGTCATGGTCGTCTTTGTGCGCGACGAGATTGCCAAACCCAACATTCCGGGAGAAAAGTGGCGCACGTTTCTGCCGTACCTGCTGACGGCCTTCTTCTTTATTCTCGTCGCCAACATCCTTGGCCTCGTGCCTTTCGCTGGCGCGGCCACCTCCAACATTGCCATAACCGGGGTGATGGCGGTGATGACCTTCGGGACCGTTCTCCTCTACAGCTCGAAGGACTACTACAAGGAGCTGCTCACCGGGCCGCCGGATGCGCCGGTCTTCGTTCGGATCATCATGGTGCCGATCGAGATCATTGGTCTCGTCATGCGGCACGTCGCACTGGCCGTTCGTCTCTTTGCCAACATGATGGGCGGGGCACTAATCATCTTCAGCCTCATCGGGCTGATCTTCATCATCAACGTTCTCTTTGGGGAGGTGGCGGCCGTCGGGACCGTCGTCATTAGCGTGGGATTCACCGTTTTCATCTTGCTGCTCAAACTGCTCGTTGCCTTCATTCAGGCGTACGTGTTTACGATCCTCTCGGCCCTTTTCATTGGCATGGCCGTCGAGGAACACCATTCTGGGGGAGGCGGCGAGGGGGAGTCGCCCGACTCGAGCCGATTGGGAGAACGCCTTGACTCCGTGGAAAAAGAAGCATTGGGAACCACTTCGACTTAACTACTGCGGGGCGCCCGTTCGACCGCTGGACGAGGCGCCGACACCTTGGTTGTATCATCACCCATCACTGCACTCCTACCTCACGACGAAACGAATACTATGGAAGCCGCTGCTCTCGCTTACCTCGCTGCTGGAATTGGTGCCGGCCTTGCCTCCATTGGCGCCGGCATCGGAATCGGCCGGTTGGCTAGCTCCTCGATGGACGGGGCGGCCCGTCAACCGGAGGTTACCGACGACATCCGAGGCCTCATGATTATCTCGGCCGCCCTCATCGAGGGTGTGGCGCTGTTCGCACTCATCATTTGCCTGCTCCTCACCATTCCGATTCTCGGATAGGAAGCATATCCGACCCCGATCCTGGCGATCCAGGGTCGGGGGCCATCGGAGACTGCCCCTTCGCCTCCTCGTGCCTCTTGTGCTGATGCCTGCTTCCAATTTCATGACTGCTCTGCTCGCTCAGAGTCTGATCACGCCTTCTGCCGGGCTCATCTTCTGGAAGACCATTGCCTTCCTCATCTTCCTGTACATCCTGTACCGGTACGGGTGGGGCCCCATTACCGAGTCCCTCGAAGAACGCGAGGAGGAGATCGAAAGCTCCATTCAGCGGGCCGAAGAGGCGCTCGCGGAGGCCAAGGAGATCCAAGCCGAGAACGAGAAGGCCCGGCGCGAGGCCGAACAGAAAGCCCAGCGGATCCTTCGCGACGCCCGAGAGACGGCCGAGGAGCTGCGTGAAGAGGAAGAAGCAAAAACGCGGCAGAAGATTCAGCAGATGAAGGAGCAGGCCCAGGCCGAGATTGAGCGGGAGAAGCAGGCTGCCCTCCAAGAACTTCGCGACGAGGTGGCCGAGCTTGCCATCCAGGCTGCCAGCAAGATCGTGAAGGACGACCTGGACCAAGACCGCCACCGCGAACTCGTGCGCGACGCCATTGACAACTTTTCGGCCAACTAGACGGTTGTGCACAAGGCCTCACGATGTCCCAACGTTCTAATTCCGTACCTGTATGAGTGAACGCACGGTTGCCCGGCGCTACGCCACCGCGCTGTACGAAGAAGCCGACCAGACGGGTGCGCTAGAGGCGGTCGACGATGACGTTCTCATGCTCCGGCGCAGTCTCGAGTCGAACCGGGAGCTGTCTCGGTTCTTCGAAAGCCCAGTGATTCCGCAGGGGAAAAAAGAGGATGTCGTCCAAGCGCTCCTCGACGACCGAGTTGAGCCCCTCCTCGTCCAGTTTCTGCGGCTCCTGGTCCAGAAGGACCGGGAGACGATGACGAAGGCCATCCTCGACCAGTACCAGGCCCTGCGCGACGAACACCGGGGCATTGTGGACGCGACCGTGCAGGTCGCCCGTCCTCTGACCGATGAAGACCGCCAGGCCCTGATCGACGCGTTGGAGGACCGGACCGGACAATCGGTGCGGTTGCGCGTAGAAGAAGAGCCGGACCTGATCGGGGGACTCGTGGTACGGATCGGCGACCGGGTCTTCGACGGAAGCGTGCGCAACCAGCTTACGTCGTTGCGCGACCGCCTGCGCGACGCGGCCCTCTCCGCGGAGGCAAACGGTCAGGCGGGGTAGGCGACGTTGGCCGTAACCGTCTCGCCACCCCGCTCTCGATGACTTCATCACTTGACGCTTGAACACCTCATGTCCAACGACACCATACGACCCGACGAGGTTACCGATGTCCTTCGCCGCGAGCTCGGCGGTTTTGAAAGCGAAGCTGAGGAATATGAGGCTGGCACGGTGCTCCAGGCCGGCGACGGCATCGCGACGCTCTACGGCCTGGGAAATGTGCAGGCCAACGAGCTCGTCGAGTTCCCCGAGCACGATGTAGAAGGCATGGTGCTCAATCTTGAGGAGGACAATGTGGGCGTCGTCCTCTTCGGGGATGTGAACGCTGTGAGTGAGGGCGATGAGGCTCGACGAACTGGCCGCATCGCCTCAGTTGGGGTTACGGAAGAAATGCTCGGCCGCGTGATCGACCCATTGGGCAATCCGATGGACGGAGAAGGACCCATTGGGGGAGACAAGACGCTGCTACCGGTGGAGCGTAAGGCCCCGGGGGTCATCTACCGCCAACCGGTCGAGGACCCGTTGCAGACGGGCATCAAGGCCATCGACTCGATGATTCCGATTGGGCGAGGACAGCGTGAGCTCGTCATCGGGGACCGCCAGACCGGCAAGACGGCCGTCCTCACCGACACCATCATCAACCAGCGGGAGACCCACCAGGCGGACGAAGATCGTGGAGATCCGGTCTACTGCGTCTACGTGGCGGTGGGGCAGAAAGACTCGACGGTGGCACAGGTGAAGCGCGACCTGGAGCGAAACGGGGCTATGGAGCACACGGTCATCATCAACGCGTCCGCCTCGATGCCGACGCCCCTGCAGTACATTGCTCCGTTTGCCGGTGCCAGCATCGGAGAGTACTTCCGAGACACCGGCCGCGACGCACTCGTCTGCTACGACGACCTCTCGAAACACGCCGTTGCCTACCGCGAGATGTCGCTCCTGCTGCGCCGTCCGCCCGGGCGCGAGGCCTATCCGGGAGACGTGTTTTATCTCCACAGCCGTCTGCTGGAGCGGGCCGCCAAAATTATCGACGACGACGAGGTGGCTACTCAGATGAACGGCCTCCCCGAGCCCCTGCAGGGCCAGGTCGAGGGTGGGGGATCTCTCACGGCCCTGCCGGTGATCGAGACGCAGGCGGGAGACGTGTCGGCGTACATTCCGACGAACGTTATCTCAATCACGGACGGCCAGATCTACCTGGAGACCGATCTCTTCAACGAAGGCATTCGTCCGGCCATTGACGTCGGAGGCTCCGTCTCGCGAGTGGGGGGCTCGGCCCAGGTGGATGCTATGAAGGAGGTCGCGAGCACGCTCCGCATTGACCTGTCGCAGTACCGCGAGCTGGAGGCGTTTGCCAAGTTTGGGTCCGACCTCGATCCCTCGACCCGGCGTCAGCTCAACCGCGGTGAGCGTCTCGTTGAAATCCTGAACCAGGACCAGTTCTCACCGGTCCCGGTCGAGGAGCAGGTGGCCATCATCTACGCCGCCATTAACGGCTATCTCGACGATGTCCCGGTCGATGACATTGAGGATTTCGAAGAAGACTACATCGAGCGACTCCACCTCCGCCACGAGGAGGTGCTCGCGGAGGTTCAGGAGACTGAATCGCTTACTGACGCCGCCGAGGAGGCCTTCGAGTCTGTCGCCGAGGACCTCGCCGAGATGTACGCCGAGGAGGAAGAGGAAGAAGAGGAGGACGTGCTCGCAAGCGATGGCGAGGCGGCGGTGGCGTAGCGTGCCGCCCCGCTTCCCTGCGCCCGAGATGGGCGCGTCTTCCACTGTCTGGCACACCGCTTTTTCGTCCCCGCACGACTCTCCCGCCTGACCCATGGCGAACCTCCGCGACATTCGAAACCGAATCGACTCGGTCGAGAACACCAAGCAGGTGACCCGTGCCATGAAGATGGTGGCGGCGGCGAAGCTGCGCCGGGCACAAGAGAAAATCTTTCAAGCCCGCCCCTACGCCTACAAGGTTCGGGAGCTCATCAATCACCTGAAGGAGGAGCTTGATCCCACCGCGCACCCCTTCTTTCAGGCTCCTGAGGATGCCGACGGTGCACTGGTGATCCTCGTGACGGCCGACCGCGGACTGTGCGGCTCCTTCAACAGCGACGCCATCGGCACCGCCGAGGATTTGATCGAAACGGAGTATGCTCGAGAACCGGTGCAGAAAGAGCTTTTTCTGCTGTGTGTGGGGGAGAAGGGACACAAGCACTTCCAGAAGCGAAACTACCGCCTAATTGGGGACTACAGAGGCGTCTTCGATGGCCTCAACTTCGACGTGGCCCAGCAGGTAGTGCAGGACGCCGTCGAGGGCTTCGAGCGTGGCATCTGGGGAGAAGTAAAACTCGTCTACAACGAGTTCGAGAATACGATCGTCCAGAATCAGATCGTTGAACCCTTGCTTCCCATTCCGGAAGAGCGCTTTGAAACGCCCGTGATGCAGGAAGAGGCCGACCTTTTCCACCTCCCCGAGAACGGACAGGCCGCCGACTACATCTTCGAGCCCGACGCCGAGGGGCTCCTTGACGAGCTCGTGCCCCGCTACCTCTACTACCAGGTGTGGCGCGCGCTCCTCGAGTCAAACGCCGCCGAGCAGGGGGCCCGGATGGTAGCGATGGACAATGCGACCAGCAATGCTGAGGAACTGATTGACGACCTAACCCTGGAATACAATCAGGCTCGTCAGGATGCAATTACAAGGGAAATCCTGGACATCACGAGGGGAGCGGAGGCCCTTGACGAGTCCGAGTAGACGATCCAGTCGATGCCAATTTGGTACGCAACAACTGTGTGCCCCCGACGTACGAGCTAAAGGACATACGGAGAGGTGGCCGAGCGGTCGAAGGCGCTCCCCTGCTAAGGGAGTAAACGGGTTGATCCCCGTTTCGGGGGTTCGAATCCCCCCCTCTCCGCCGCGAACGCCGGCCCGGACGATCGTCGGGGCTGGCGTTTTCTATTTGTAGCAGGGAGGGCCCTGCACGCAACGGCTTTGTACGACAGTGCTACCTTGATGGCTGGGTCCGCATCCGACCGTCCGACGGTTGCCATTGCCGGAGCCACCGGCTTTGTAGGCACGGCAGTGTGGGAGGCTCTCACGGACACCCACAACCTGATTGGGCTTACGCGGTCGCCGGTGCGGGCTCGCGCAAACGCCACGTCGGCCCCCGGCGAGACGTGGCAGCACTGCGATCTCTTCGATCTCCACGCCGTGCGGGATGGACTGGAGAAGGCTGACTACGCCATCTATCTCGTCCACTCCATGCTGCCGTCCGCCCGCCTCACGCAGGGCCAGGTCGGCGACCTCGATCTTCTGCAGGCCGATAATTTCGCGCGCGCAGCGGAAGCGCAAGGCGTCAAGCAAATTCTTTACCTCGGGGCCCTCGTGCCTGAGGACAAGTCAGAGTTGCCCTTCCCACTCCGTCAACGACTCGAGGTGGAGCACGCCCTCGGCTCCACTTCTGTCCCCCTCACCACTCTCCGGGCCGGGCTCATCGTGGGGCGGGGCGGCACATGGCTGCGCCTGCTTCTCAACCTCGTACGTCGGCTGCCCGCAATGGTGCTCCCGTCATGGTCGCGGGCCACCACTCAGCCCATTGCTCGACGGGATGTCGTGCGTGGCCTGCAACGGTGTCTGGGCAATGTCTCGACCTACGGCAAGACGTATGATATTGGCGGGCCAGACGTGATGAGCTACCGCGAAATGCTCATGCGCACCGCCCGCGTCCTGGATCTGAAGCGATACGCCGTGACGGTTCCCATCGAGTCGCCTCGCCTCTCGAAGCTTTGGGTGTACCTCTTCGGCGGCGTTCCGTGGGCCCTTGTAAATCCGATCATCGATCGCCTGCGGTACCAGGCCCGAGTTCAATCAAACGAGATGCAGGAGTGGCTGCGCCAGGATGCGACGGTATTCGACCAGGCGGTAGCGGACTCTGTCGACGAGCACGGACGCCCTTATCCCAACCCCCGCGACGACTTGCGAGCCCGAGACGACGCTGCCATCCGATCCCAGAGCGTTGCCCGCTCCGTACAGCGCATGCCGTGCCCCCCCGGATTCGATGCCCGCGACGTGGCCAACGAGTATCTTCGTTGGCTTCCCAGTTTTGGGTGGCCCGCCCTTCGCGTTCAGGTTCAGGAGGAACGTATCGCACGCTTCAACTTGCGCCCCGGCCCCTGGACCCTGCTGAAACTTCGCTTCGCCGCTGACCGAAGCCCGGAAGGGCGTCAGCTGTTTCACGTGACGGGGGGGCTCCTGGCCAGCGACGGAGATCACTCCGGACGACTCGAGTTTCGGCAGGCCCTGGGGGGAGACATCGTGCTGGCTGCGGTGCACGATTTTGCACCACGACTCCCGTGGTACATCTACAACAGCACGCAGGCGCTCGCCCACCTGTTCGTCATGCGTCAGTTCCGGGAACATCTCAGGCAGCTAGCCGAGCAGCACACCATGGCGTCCCCGACGACCACGGCGCCCGGGGGCGCGTCCTCCTGACGCCCCGGGCTCCAGAGGACCAGGTTCTGCACTCCATCATCCGTGTTCACACGGCCGCACGACATGGCGACTGTCACCAACGGCCTGTTCACCGACGATCAGCAGGAGGCGTACGATCAGGTCTACGACCGGCTTGCCCGGGGCGAGCGATACACGGGCCTCCGCGGATACGCAGGCACCGGGAAGACCTATCTCGTGAGCCGCCTCGTGGAGCAGCTCGTGGAGGAGGATTGTACGGTCACCGTCTGCGCCCCAACCCACAAGGCCGTGCAGGTGCTCAGCGACGAGCTGGGGGAGGCTCCCGTGGAGATGCAGACGCTCCACTCGTTCCTCGGTCTGCGCCTCCAGCCTACAGACGACGGCGAGTACAAACTCGTCGCCGACGAGCAGCGTGACTACAGCGCAGGGGTCGTCATCGTGGACGAAGCCTCGATGATCGGGCGGGAAGAGTGGGAGCACATCGAGGAGTCTCCCTTCTGGCTGCAATGGCTGTTCGTGGGAGACCCTGCCCAGCTTCCTCCCGTGAACGAGGACCCGTCTCCCGCGCTGGACGTGCCGGGCCCGACCCTCGAAACGGTCCACCGCCAGGCCGCCGACAACCCGATTCTAGAGCTCGCTACGAAAATCCGCACGGGGGTCGATGGCCGCTTCGGAAGCCGGTTTGAGGACGGGAAGGGGGTGGCCATCACCCGGAACCGCGAGGATTTTCTCGATAGCATCCTTCGCGCCTTCAACACCGACGCCTTCGCCGAGGACGCCACCCACGCCCGCGTCCTGGCCTACCGCAACAAGCGGGTGCGCCGTTTCAACCGCGAGATCCGCACGGCCCGGTACGGTGCCGACGCGGACCGCTTCGTGGAAGGGGAGTGGCTCGTGGGCACCGAAACCTGGTACCACGAGGGCGTCCCCCGGCTTACGAACAGCGAGGAGGTGCGTGTCAAAAAGGCCATCGTCGACACTTTTGAGGCCGACGACCAGAGCGAGTGGACGGTGTGGACCCTAAAGGTGCGCACGCCGGGCCGCGGCTTTACGCGTACCATCCACGTGCTGCACGAAGATGAGCAGGATCGCTACCAGGAGGCCCTAGAGCGGCGCCGCGAGGCGGCCGAAGAGGATGGGTCGAAGTGGGACCGGTTCTTCGAGCTACGCGAGCGGTTTGCCCGGGTCGACTACGCGTACGCCTCCACAGTCCACAAGGCACAGGGCACTACGTTCGATACCGTGTTCGTGGACCACCGTGACCTACAGGCGTGCCGGGGGAGCGAGCGGCAGGCCCTCCTCTACGTGGCCGTCACGCGCCCGGCCCGGCGCCTCGCCCTGCTGGTATAGACGTAGAACATCGCGGTGTCCCGGGAAATGGCCAGTTAAGCCGCGCCTTCCCCCGTGAGCACGGTCGGAATGGTGCGCACCAGCAGGTACAGGTCGAGCCACAGCGACCAGTTCTGGACGTAATGCACGTCGAGAGCGGTCCGCTCCCCAAAGGTCAGTTGGTTGCGTCCCGACACCTGCCAGAGGCCCGTCACGCCCGGAGGCGTCTGCAGAATGACCGTCTCTAGGCCGTCCATTTCGGAAAGCTCGGAGGGCAGGTACGCCCGGGGCCCCACCAAACTCATCTCGCCCCGGATAACGTTGAGAAGCTGTGGGAGCTCGTCCAGGCTGTACCGGCGCAGGAACTGCCCGACGTCCGTTACGCGCGGGTCGTCGTCGAGCTTGTGGTACTGTTCGTATCGCTTGCGCCGATGGGGGTCCGCGTGGAGCACTCGCGACAGCCTCTCCTCGGCGTCGCAGTGGTGCGAAACTTGAGAAGCGTAAAAATCTGCCCCTCCGCGCCTAACCGTTCCTGACAATAGAACATCGGACCGGCCGAATCCAGCCGGATGAGGAGGCCAAGCACCGCGAAGACAGGAACCAAGCAAAGCAGGGCGAGGGTGGCGCCAATCAGATCGGCCGCTCGCTTCACCGCCTGCGTACCTGGGTTTGACAGGGGGTAGCGGACGCCGTGGCCCCGAAGTCCCCCCCCGCGCTGTCCAGTCTTCCAGAGCGCGGGCGAGCCGGACGCCTCGGCCGCGACGAAGACGTGGTCGAAGAACTTCGAATAGTGTGCGAGGAGCTTCGCCCGCTCAGAATGGGAGAGGTCCGGAACCGATATGATGGCGTGGGAAATGTCAAAAGTCTGGGCCAGGTACGGGGCCCAGTCCTGATCGCCCAGCGCAAAATTGAGTTCCTCTGGTCCAGTCTCGTCGCTGAGGAAGGCAACAGGACGAAGCCCAATTTCGGGCCACTTCTCTAGCGTATTGAGAATCGCCCTGCCGTCCTCTCCAGAACTGATCACCACAGCCGGCACCCCCCACCAAGAGAGACGGGCAAAGAGAACGCGGGCGAAGACCCGGCACACGGGCAGAAAGACAGTTCCCAGCAAGGTCCCTGTGCCGACGAGAAGCGTAGTGGTCAGGGTGCCGTCGGCAAGATA
>NZ_JBDGQQ010000057.1:0-2343 GCF_042218895.1 Salinibacter sp.
GGCGGGACCAATCGGCGACATGGCGATGAGTCGGCCGTCGAGCAGTTCGACACGGTCGTCCTCGGTGAGAATGCCGACTTCGGCCATCCGATGATACTCGTCGACGGTCAGGGGCCGTTGTCGGGTCGCGAGCGCGTACACGTCAGGGTCGGGTGGGGCAGCGAGGTCTATGGCAGCCGGACGACTGTGGGAAAAGACACGGTGGTTACAGAAACGTACGAGTTGGGCGGGAGGTTGCAGGGATGAGTGATGCGTAGTGCGTATTGCGTATTGCGTAGTTACGGGCTGCCTATCGCGAAAGGGCTGCCCCGAGTTACGAAATACGCAATACGAAATACCTCCGTTCGCTTCCACCGATCAGCACGGGCTGGCGCGATCCTGAAATAGCGGGACGCGTGCCCAGGACGCCCTACATGTCAAAAATCACCTGCACGGCCCAGCCGTCGTCGGTGCGGTGCACGTCGAGGCCGTGGAAGGTGATGGCCTTGATCTCGGTGTAGACGGTGTGGCGGTCCGGGTCGATGGGCTCGCCGCGGACGGTGGCGGTGAGGGACAGCCCCGCCTCCGTCTCGTCGATCGCCTCCACCGCGAAGGCGCCGTAGAGGACGGTGTCGACGGTGTGCCGGTAGTTGAGCTCGGAAAGCCACTGCACCAAGAGGGCCTCGTGGTCTCGTCCGTCGACGGTGATCGTCTCGGGGGCCGACGACTGAACCATATCGGGATCCGTGAGCACTCTGAACATGCCGGCGGCCGCCCGCTCGAAGAGCTCCGGGAGCGTCGGGGCCGTCACCTGAATGCCGATGTCGCCGGTGTGATCGATCTCGTGGAACCAGTCGGGAGCGTCGGCGGACATGGGAGAAGGGCAGGAAACGGTGGAAGATGCGTGACCGGGTGGAGCGGGAACGCTCGCCGTTCTCCTCGGGGAGGAGAGAAGCCTACTGCTTCGAACTGTCCATCAACCACCCAGGGTTCAGGAGTAATGGCCACTCCGTAGGCTGAGCGGTCCGGGAGGCCGGGCGGCAGCTCCACCCGGGAGGGGCGGTTGGAGGAGGCCCAATTCGAGCGGGTCGGACCGACCGAGCGGGCGGACGGTCGTGTTCTCTGCGGGGCAAAGCCGGGAAGTTGTGACGGTTGCGGAGGCGGGATTGTCCAGCGGAAAGGCGTAAATCGTATCCGCCTTCCGGGCGAACCGCACCCGAAGGGAATCCCGACGGTGGGGCCAGTCGCCCCTGCCCAGGGACGGGTGCCGTGGATGCCCTCCCCATGCACCTCGAGCCCGTCGCCAAGATCCCGAAGCAGTGTGCGCCGCACCTCCGGGATCATGCCGTCAGCCTTCGGCCCCACAGTCAAGAGCAAGGGGGCGTTCCGTTGTCTACGAACAGGTCAACCCGCGCGTCGAAGCGCCTGCACTCTCCGAACGACTTGTTTGCGTCGTGGACGACCGACGGGCCAGGGCCTCGGGTGTTTTCCCGCCTGTGCCCGATCGCGCGATCGATGGCATCGTACTGATGCGCCCGCGTGTAAGAACCCCTGCGTTTCCAACGGGCCCTGCCGCCCTAGTCGTAGACGGCTACGGCCTGATTCCGTCTCTCGACCGTCGAACACATGTGCATGCCAGTCTCTGAGGTCTATGCTGAGAGCGAACTCCGTCAATGGAAGGAAGACGGGACCCTAGTCGCTGCGCCGAAACGTAGCGGACCCCGCCATTGAGGTTGAACCGGTAGTGGGGTTTGTTTGATTGGTACCGTCACGTCGGCTAGCGTGGTCACGGCTCCGCAAAACAAAGAGGACTGGTAGACAATGGGCCAAATACAGTGGGCGCGGACCATCGATTCCAAGACCATCCGGGGACGTCAGCCGCACGGACGACGACTGGAGTACGACACCGGGCACTGGCCGTCTTGAGGGCCCCGAGTACCGTCGGAAGACGCGAAACGTCGATCGGTTGCTCAGCAGCGCCTCTGTGCTCTGTAGAGGGACAGTCGTCCTTTCGTGTGGGATGAAATGTCGCGTGGGAGGGCGAAATGCGTAAAGTACCCCTCCATCGGTACACAAGGACGGATGGAACGGGGACTCTTGGAAGCATCAGGGACTTCTGCATCGATCCGGAGGCATCCCTTCAGGCGTTTGCTGTATGGATCAAGAGCAAGCGATTGCTATCTGTGGACCGGGACGACCAATTCTTCATGATCGAGCTCGACGGATCACAGGGGGGCGGTGGACTTGTACGCTCCGCTCTTACGCTCGCCGTTCTTACCGGCGAACCGTTTCGCATCGAGGACATCCGCGGCGCGCGGTCGAATCCAGGCCTGCGGCCACAGCACCTCGCGGCCGTGCAGGCAG
>NZ_JBDGQQ010000057.1:2443-12769 GCF_042218895.1 Salinibacter sp.
GGCAGGCGCGGGCTGCGAAGCAGCGGCTCGGGGAGGCGGGCATTGATGTCGTCGAACAAAGGACTGCTTCCGTAGACACCGACTCGACGGGCTCTGCAATCACGATCCGGCTCGATTACGCAAAGACAACCGCCGGCTTCGACGCACTGGGCGAACGGGGGACCCCCGCGGAAGACATCGGACGAGAGGCCGCCGAGACAGCCTGGGCATTCAACGCCGGGAATGCGGCGGTCGACAAACACATGGCCGACCAACTCCTGCTCTTCTTGGCCCTGGTCGGGGGCCAGGTATCGATTCCGGCAGTCACAGACCACATAGAGGCGGGGCGGTCGCTCTCAGCCTTCGGCATCGAGGTCTCGGTCGATGCCTACGATGACGGGACGGTGCGTCTGAGAGCGTAGGGACACGGCGGGCGTGGTCGGAGTCCCTCTGGACCCTACAGTTTCCACAGGGGGGAGCAATGCCTCGGATCAGCGATCTCCCCGAGCCATCAGGACTCGTTTGGCGAGGATTCGCAAACCTCGACCCCACGAATGTCGAACCGCGCGCCCCCGTCGATACTCTCGGTAACGTGCACCTCCCATCCGTGTGCGTCCGCGATTTCGCCGACGATGTTCAAGCCGAACCCTGTTCCGTCCTCCCGCGTCGAGTACCCCATTTCGAAAACGTCCTCCCGGTCGTCCGCCGCGATTCCGGGGCCGTCGTCGGCGACGTAGAAGCCCCCGTCCCGGTCTCCGATGGTGACCGTCACCGTCTCACCCCCATGCTCGATGGCGTTGCGGACGAGGTTCTCGATCAGCTGATGAAGCCGCGATCGGTCGGCAATGATCTCACTCTCCGTCTGGTCCGCGAGGGTAGCATCCTTCGTATCGACGGTGTTCCACGCGTCCGCAGCAACCGCCGCGAGGCCGACGCGCTCGGGCTCGGTGACGGTGGTCCCGCCGTAGGCCAGCGCGAGCAGGTCGTCGATCAGCGTTTCCATGCGGGCAAGTGCCTGCTCGGCGCGGTTCAGGAAGTCGCTGTCGCAGTCTTCTTGCGCCAGGGTGAGATTTCCGGACGCGACGTTCAGTGGATTCCGAAGGTCATGGGACACCACTGAGGTGAAGTTTTCGAGTCGTTCGTTCTGGTCCTCCAGCTGCCGCTGCTGGCGCCGCTGCTCGGTCACGTCGTTCACGACGACGATGCGTCCCTCCCGTCCCCCGCTGGACGGGTCGATTGGGGTCACCTGCACCTTGTAGTAGCGGGGGCCCGTGGCCTCCGCGTCGGGCTGTTGATCGTCGAGCACGAGGACCTTGGTCTGGTCGGTGGCGGCCCGGACGTGCTCGGCGAATGCCTCGGTGGGGGCGAGGGTGTGGAAGGGCGTGCCGATGGCGTCGTCCGGAACGTCGAGCAGGGCCCGGCCCGCCGCGTTGACGTCCACGAGCCGGTCGTAGCGGTCCAGCACGTAGACGCCCGTCGAGATGCTTTCGAACACTGTTCGGAGCGCGACCGGGCCGATGTCCGTGAGGCGATACCGAAACATGGCGGCCCAGAGGGTGACGGTCGTGACGGCAAGGGCGACCGGGGTATAGTCGGCGGCCATCCACTGAAGGGAATAGGGAATGTTGGCCGCCCAGGGGGCCCCGACGCCAATGAGGATGGCAATCGTCTGGCTGCGGTAGAGGTGCGGCGCCGTCAGGGCGTACCGGACGAAGAGAACGGTGCCCACGAGCAGGAGGACGTAGGTGAACACGACGAACCCCCAGAAGCCGGGCGCTGGCGTGGTGGCGGCGCCCGTCGGGACCGCCGCCGAATAGTCGATCTCGGCCCAGTACCACTGGTGATACGGATTCGTCCAGGCCATCCCAAGAAAGACGCAGCCTCCCGCGATGAGGATCCCCATCGTCGTCGGAGTCAGGTACTGCTGGGAGCCCGTGTATTTGAGGGCGAGGGCAAAGAAGCTAATCGGCGCCCCAACGATGCCGAGGTACATAACCTGGAACCACCGAAACTCCACACTTGGGGCAGTGGCCAGCGTGAGACCGAGAGAGGCCCCGGCCCAGAAGACAGCGGCGAGAGCAACGCCGACGAGGAGGCGGGCGCCGGTCGTTTCTCGGTTCGTCCAGGCCTGGTACGCGACCCAGCATCCCAGGACACACGCGAGGACGAGCAAAAAGCGGTATGCCGGTAGGACCATGGCTAACAGTGGGACTTCGCACCCGTCAACGTCTCCTTCACGGGCGGAGTACAGCCCGGCTGGTTGTCCGACGGCCCGTTCGAGAAGCGAGGGGCGAGGAGCATGGGAAAGGCCTTTTCTCTGTCCCTCAAAATCGGAGGACGGACCGTTTGGTCCGCAGGTCAACGGATCCTGGACCGCGAGCGGCCGGGATGATGTGCTCTGCCAGCAGGCGCAGGACCTGCTCGTTGTGGTCGCCGCCGCGGGTTCGGTTCTGGAGCGACGAGGTACAGGCCACGACGAGATCGAGCCGGGGCACGACGAACACGTATTGCCCGCCGTAGCCCCAGGCAAACGCAACGCGCTCTCCCCCGATGGAATGGACAAACCAGAGGTAGCCGTACCGGTAGCCGTGGTACGTCGAGCGCACATAGGTTCGCCAGGATAGGTCGACCCAGTCCGCGGGGAGGACGCGCCGCCCCCGAAACCGACCGTCGTTCAGGTACAACTGGCCAAACCGCAGCATGGCGCGGGGAGAGAGGGCCAGGTTGTTGCCGCCAAAGTAGCGGCCTGTCGGGGCCTGCTGCCAGCTCCGGATCCGCACGCCGAGCGGGTCGAAGAGGCGGTCCTGCGCGTAAGCCCGGAGCGACTGGCCTGTGGCCTCGGCGAGAACAGCGCCCAAGACGTGGGTATTGCCCGTACTGTAGATCATGTCTCCCCCCGGACGGCCCACGAGGGGGCGACGCAGCGCACCGGCCAGCCAGTTTGAACTGGACACCCACGTGCCGTAGTTGCCGAAACTCGTCGACTCAAGGCCGGTCTGCTGCGTGAGGAGGTGGTGGATCGTGATTCGCTGCTTACGGGGCGCGCCGGCCAGCAGGGCCGGGAAAAAAGGACCGATCCGCTGATTGAGCCCGTCGAGAGCACCGTCGTCCAGGGCAATACCGGCGAGTGCGCTCAGGACGCTTTTGCTCGCCGACTTGAGGTTGGCGCTCCCGCTGGGCGCCAGGCCGCCGAAGTACACCTCGGCCACGGTTGTGGTATCCCGGGCCACGAGCAAGCTGGTGAGTGGAGGAGCGAGGTCGGCGGCGCGGCTGACCGCGTCGGCGAGAGCGAAGGCATCGAAGCCGTGGCCCCCGGGCGGATGGGCCCGCCAGGTCACCGTCCTCACCTCGGACTGGGCGTGGGCCAGCGGCAGGAGGAGACTTGCCAGAACGCCCACAACCGCGCACAAAGCAGGGCAGACCCTAGCGCAGGAGTGTCTGTCCATCGAGGAGGGGGGTCTCTTATCAGCGAACGGAGGCGACAGCGTCCGCGTACTTCTCGGTCCACATCGTGTTCGTTTGCGTATGCCTCCCGCTTCCGATGGGAGCCGAAATCATTCCGGAGGAATCGTACTCGTGCATCCGCGCCTTCCGGTGGTTGGCACGGGTCGAGTCGGCTGCCAGCCCATTTGAGGGCGGTACGGTCCGGGTGCGCGCTTGCCCCACCCGTCGGCCAGGAGGGAGATGGAGGATTGGGGGACGAGAAGGTCGTCGAACAGCCCGCACGGGGGAGTAGACGAACGAGTTGAAGGGCGCCCCGGGCTAGCAGTGTGCGAGCAGGCGCATGGAGGGACGCCGTGGAACAAATTGTCAGGAGTGAAGATGGCCAATCACCCGCTCGGGTATCAACCGGATGTCTCTGCAGGACCAAGTGAAGCTTGCCCCTGGAGAGGCGTGTTCGCACCGTCTTCCGTTCCGCACGGTCCGTCCAAGCGGCTAGATCTCCCGCAGAATCCGCCGATTCTGGGACCAGGCGCATTTTCGTCGAATGCTTTCCACGACCTCACACTGTGCGACGGCTGGTGACGAAGGAGGAGTGCGGGGCCATTCCACGATAGGGACGCGCACGGGGTCTCCACGCGCGTCATCCCGATCATCCTAATCAGAATCGCGCCCTTTCCGATAGCCTAGATCCCCGGGATGACGGGGCGGCGGCAGGATGTCGGTGCCGATCTACGAGCGACAGAGTGCGCTGAGCGTTTCGCATCCCTGCGATTCCGCATTCTTTCCCCTCTCCCTCCATCCACTACCTCTTCCGGACACCATGGCTGATTCTTTCTGGCTGAAGGGCCTTCTCTCCCTCAGCGTGCTGCCCGTTCTGTTGGTTACGATGGCCCACCCCACTCAGGCCCAGGAGAGCGGCGACGGCCCTGCGCGCATCCTTTTCATCGGGGCGCATCCGGACGACTGCGATGTCGGGGCGGGCGGCACGGCGGCACTCCTCGCCAGGCACGGGCACGCGGTCAAGTTCGTGTCGCTGACCAACGGAGACGCGGGGCACTACGAGATGGGTGGAGGCCCGCTCGCAAAGCGGCGCCGGGCCGAAGCCCATGAAGCTGCGCGCCGGCTGGGGATCGACGAATACGAGGTGCTGCACTACCACGACGGAGAACTCAGGCCCACCCTCGAGGTGCGTCGCGACGTGATCCGCCTGATTCGCGAGTGGGACGCCGACGTGGTGGTGGGCCATCGCCCGAACGACTATCACCCAGATCACCGCTACGCCGGGCGGGTGGTGCAGGACGCGGCCTACATGGTGCAGGTGCCCAACGTGCTGCCCAAGGTGGAGCCGACGGAGGGGAATCCCGTCTTCCTCTACTTCGAAGACGGATTCGAGAAGCCCACCCCCTTCGAGCACGACATCACGGTCGCCGTCGACGAGGTGATCGACACGAAGATTGCGGCGCTCGACGCCCACGAGTCGCAGTTCTACGAGTGGCTGCCCTGGGTGAACGACGCGCTCGACGAAGTGCCAGAGGGGGAGGAGGCGCGGCGAGCATGGCTGAAGAAGCAGTGGACGGCCCCCGTTCCGGATGATGCCCGCGAGAATCTGGCCGAGTGGTACGGCGAGGAGCAGGCCCAGGAGGTGCAGTACGCCGAGTCGTTCCAGATTGCGGAGTACGGCCGTCAGCCCTCCGACGCCGAGATCCGCCGCCTCTTCCCGATGCTCGGGCAGTAGGGGAGATGGCCACGCTTCAGGGAAGAGGCAACCCGTTGCTGCGCATGACGGGAGGAGGAGACCGTTGCGTTCAACTCGAACCGGTGCCTGCTCCGCTCCTGCCTCCGTCGTGAGCCCGCCGTACTACTCCTGTCTCGTCACGAACCTAGACGGACGAGTGGGGGCTCGATGCCTCCCTGAACGCGGAGGCCGGGCCCGTTCCGAACGGGCTGTCTCGGCTCTGCATCCACCGCCATGTCGCCACCGAGCAGGGTGTTATGAATTGGAGATCGGAGTTTCCGAACGTCTGCCACGGCTTTGGTCTGAGGGGCAGCCGGTGCCTTGGCCCTCAATTTGGTGAAGGAACACTACGGGGCGCTCACCGGCATCTTCATGGCAGGAACCGGCGGGGGCGCGATCGTTCCCCTCATCGTCGGCTCGTGCGGAGATGGATTCGCCCTGCGGCCGAGCATGTTCTTCCTGCCCCCGACGTTTGAATAGATCCTCAGCATCGGCCCCATGGCCCCCCGGCCCTATCGTTCCGAACGAGCCCCTCGACCTCAACGGGAGGGAGGGGGCCGAGGCATTGGGTATTTTGCGTTGGATGTTGGACGAGTTGCGACCGGCAACGAACGAGGGGCAGATCCACAACGGACAAACGATTCGCAACAACCAAACGACACGTCAAGTGCCCAGTCGAATTGGCATTGATCTCGGCGCGACCAACATTCGCACAGGGCTCGTAGAGGACCGCACGCTGTCGGACGTACGGCAGGCTCCCACGCCCGCGGACGGGGACCGGGAGGACGTGCTGGAGCAGATCTACGCGCTCCTCGACGCGGCGCCAACGGCAGAGGTTGCCAGCATCGGAGCGGGTGTGCCGAGCGTCGTCGACGCAGAGAACGGCATCGTGTACGACGTGGTCAACATTCCGTCGTGGGACGAGGTGCCGCTTGGTCCCCTCCTCGAGCAGCGGTACGACACGCCGGCCTTCGTTCAGAACGACGCCAATTGCTTTGCCCTCGCCGAGTACCATTTTGGCTCAGGGGGCGGGCAGTCACCGATGGTCGGGCTCATCCTTGGGACCGGGTTTGCCGGTGGCATCGTCGTCAACGGAGAGCTCTTCTCGGGACGAAACTGTGGGGCCGGAGAGTTTGGCACCGCGCCCTACCGCGATAGCATCTACGAGCACTACTGTGCGGGGCTCTTCTTCGAGCGAGAGCATGGGATTTCGGGGAAGGAGGCCTTTGAGCGGGCACAGAAGGGGGATGAGGAGGCAATCACGATGTTCGAGGAGATGGGCACCCACCTTGGCCACGCGATCAAGTCGGTGCTCTGCGCCGTCGACCCGGCCCACATCGTCGTGGGCGGCTCGGTGCGTCACGCGTACCCGTTTTTCGAGGAGGCGATGTGGGCGGAGATCGAGACGTTCGCGTTCTCGCGGACACTGGACAACCTTACCCTCGACCTATCGGGGCTGGAGCACGCAGGCGTCCTCGGCGCCGCCGCGCTTGGTTTTTGATGGACGGTGAACCCTGGACGGCGGAAGCGCCCAACGCGCGGCGCGGGGGGTACAGTCTGCCGTCCGCCGAGCCAGCCGTGCACGTTTACCGATAGTATTCGCTACACATGTTTCCAGTCATCGTCCGTCACACGTCGCTGCGCGCTGGCCTTGGCGCTCTGCTTGCCGTCTTGCTGCTCGGAGCGGCCCCCGCTGCGGCGGCCGATCGGATTCCGATCACCGTTGAAGCGCCGTCGCCCGGTGCCCCGCTCACCGTCGGCCTGCCGTTCCCACAGGGAGCGCTGCACTCGCCCGACCACGTGCGCGTCCTCACGCCCGACGGCCGCGAGGTTCCATCGCAGGTGACGACCGTGACGACGTGGGAACCGGCCGATTCGAGCCTGAAATGGGTCTGGGTCTTCTTCTTCGCGGGAAAGAGTGATCGCTACGTCGTGGAGTATGGGCCGGACGTGCGGCGCGCGCCAATCACGGGCGATCGCGTCACCGTTGTCAACGACCAGACGTACGACGGCTTCGCCGAGATCACCACGGGTCCGCTGCGGGCCCGCATCCAGCACACGGCCCCCGACACCACGGGCAGTGGCTTCCTCGACCGCGTGCAGCTCGACCTAGAGGGCAACGGCTTCGAGGCGGACGACGTCATTGCCACGGGACCACAAGGGCGAGGCTCCTTCCTGGATCTGGTAGACCCGAAGGGCCTCGACTCCTCGCGGGCCGTCGTGGAGCAGACGTTCGTGGAGAAAGGGTCCGGCCCCCTGCACGCCATCGTGCGCGTCGAGGGCGAGTACCGCTATGGGCGGGACGACAACAATCCCTCCCCCTTCACGCTGCGCATCCACGCGTACGCCGGCAAGCCCTACCTGCGCGTTCTCCACACCCTCACCTACACCGGCGAGCCCGACCGGCACCCGCCGATCGACGGACAGCACGGGCTCATCGCTACGAGTCCGCACAACATCGTGAGCGAGGACAGTCTCGAGGGCGATCCGCGATGGACGCAGGCCAACGACCGGATCGCGGCGGCGGGACTGGCGCTCAACGAGCAGCTCAACGATCCCGTCCGCTACCGTACGGCCCTGCGAGGAGGAAACTGGTGGGACCCGAACGCCCCAGCGGTCGTCGAGGGACCCGTCGACGCGCAACGGCACGTCTCCGTCGTGCAGACGGGGCCGATGCGCTCGGACACCACGTCGTCGGCCACCCGCCGAATCGACAACGTTGAGGCGCGCCTGATTGCCGACTCGACGACGCAACGGAGGGCGGCCCGAGCCGTCGGATGGATGGACGTGCGCGACGACCGCTGGGGCATCAGTGTGGGGGTGCGACACTTCTCTGAGGAGTATCCGAAAGAGCTGAGCGTGCAGCCAGGGACTGGGTCCCTCACCGCCTACCACTGGTCGCCCGCCGCGCCGCCGATGAACTTTGCCCGCACCGATGCGGAGGAGGACGCCGACCTCGTCGACAACTTTGCCACGGGCACGGCGAAGACCACCGAGCTCATCTACGCCTTCCATCCGGCCTCCACCCCGACCGATACCCTCCAGCGCACGATGCGCTACGTGATCGACCCGCCTGTGGCCCACGCCCCACCGCAGTGGTACGCCGACAGCCGCGTGTACGGGCCGCTCGCGCCGCGCTCCGAGCAGTTTGCGGCGTACGAGCGTGGGCTCCAGTACAAGTTCGACTGGTGGCGCTTCAACCAGAAGTGGGAGCCGTGGTGGGGGATGTTCTACTACGGCGACGGCAAAACCTATTACTTCCGCGATCGCTGGTTTTTGTGGACCAACAACGAGCCGGCCACGGATTTCATGTGGTGGCTCCATTTTCTGCGCACCGGCAACCGTGAGGCGTACCTCACGGCCCTCTCGCAGAGCCGCCACGCGATGGATGTCGACAATGTCCACTGGCCGACCGGGCCCACCTATCGCGGCGACACGAATTCGGCGATCGACTACTTCGAGACGCTGGACGACTCGTCCGGCACTCCCTATCTGGGCATGGGACGTCGCCACGCGCGGAACCAGTGGGCCGGGCTCATGAGCGCACACGTGTGGACGCCCGGCTGGCTTGCGGCATACTACCTGGCGGGCGTCCATCGCGGCCTCGACGTGGCCCGCCTCACGGCCGACTACTACCAGCGCCGCATCTTCGGCGAGCATGGCCTCACCGGACGCCGCCTCTACCTCTCGGTGTGGAACCTTGCTGCCGTCTACGACGCCACGAAAGACCCTGCCCTCCGCAAGGAGCTCGACGACCGCGTCGACCGGATGATCCGCCTTCAGGAGAAACAGGGGGGCAACATGATCATCGACCGCTACGGCTACACGCAGGTGTACGTGGCCAACGGGCTGCGGAAGTACATTCAGCTTACCGGCGACGAAGAGGCGAAGGCGGCGCTCGTCCGCCACGCACGATTCGTGCGCGACACCCCGCCGCTCGACCACCAGATGGAGTCGTACCTGTCGAGCATCTCGACGCTCCTTGCGGGCTACGGGGTGTCGAAGGACACGAGCCTGTTCCGTGAAGCCGTCCGCCGCGCGCAGGTGCTAAAAACCGAGAACCTTACCACACCCGTGAAGAACGTGTCCAGTCAGGCGGCCCTCGTCGACTCCCTAACGGCTGCCAGCCACCTTCCGGAGGACCGGCGGCGCGGCGGGCCCGGCATCTGGCGCCTGAGTAGCGGCCTCCGGGTGTTTGGCTGGACGCACATCTACAATGTGCCGTACCTCGTCTACTGGTTGAAGAAGAACGGCGTCCCGGACGTCGAGAAACCGGCTGTGCCCGCAGCGTATCGATGACGGGTGGAGGGGGAAGGTGCGGAATCGACGCACTGGTCGTTGCCGACGACGCTCATCCTCCATTTCAGCTTACCGAAGGAGTGGAGCTCCGTGTCCTGAAGAAAGTGGCAGACCAGACCCGCCACGCTCTCACAGGAGAGACGAGTGTCTCCACCAAAGGCGGACCCGACGTGGAAACGCCGCCCAGCGCTGCCGCACTGGAAGAGAGCGAAAATTTGACGTTTGGCAGTGGGGAGTTTGTACAGGCGACCGCCTGGACGTACGTCGCGGCGTTTCTCCTTATGGTAGCAATCATCCTGACCAGCCTTCTCATCGGCCCATAGCAAGAAGGCGTCACGACGCAGTTTCGACGCGATGCGAAGCACCTCCCTGCTCCCGCTGCGGATCCCCCTCTGCCTCGCCGGTCCGTTCCTGACAATCATCCTCCCGGCAGGAGCGCAGCGGACAAGTTCTGGTGCTACTCTCGGTGGGACTTGGTCGGCCGAGGAAGCCGACTTCCGTCCCGGAATCCGCCCTGAGCGGACCGCGGACAGATCATCGGTCGCGTTTCTGGCCGACGATGCCCAGTAGACGAGAACGCCCTTCTCCGAGACAGGCCTTTGTCTGGACCTGAGAGTCTACGAGACTGGATGCCGATCGTCAATCTCAGGGGTGAACGACATTTCTGGTCCGCCGGGAAACCCTCCAAAAACTACCCCGCCCGTGCCAAAATCTCGGTCTGCGCTCACATGTCGTCCCCGTGCAGACGAGACTTCATCGGCGCGGGCTCTTTTTTCCCTCAACCGTCCGGAGGATCGGCCTCGCGAGCCCGCCCGACAGGAGCACCGAGCTGGCAATCACGAAAAACACCTCGGCGTCGACCTGCCGGG
>NZ_JBDGQQ010000058.1:0-17494 GCF_042218895.1 Salinibacter sp.
GGAGGGGTTCGAACATCGTGAACCCGTCCACCTCCACGTTCGCCTCCGCCTCCATGGCCTCGTACAGCAGGCGAGTGTAGGGGTTGCCGTTCTCGCTTGTAAACCCGGGCCACCCGAGCACCTTCAGCGGCCGTTCGGGATCAGCGTCAGCATGCCCTTCCGGTCGATCATCCGTCATCGGCGATTCGGTGCTCGTCTGTCGTCAGCCAGTCGGAAAAGGAACGATCGAACAGGGTTTCCAGCCGGTGCACATCGTCGCGGTACACCTCCGCCAGGCGGGCCCGGGCGGCGTCCGGCAGGGGCGGCTTTTGCAGGTTCGCATTCCGCACCGCCATGAGGATCCGATCGCGGACGGTCTCCGGGAGCACGAGGCGCGACCACCGCCGCAGGACATGGTCCGGGGAGCCGATGAACTGGTGGAGCCAGTCGAGCTTGGGGACCCCCGTGGCGCGTCGGCGAATGCCGGTGTCCGGCTCAAAAGACGGGTCCACACCGAGTGCCCGGTACGCTGTCTGGGCAAAGGCCACGGAATCCTCTGTCAGCTCCTCAAAGCGATAGACGTGCAGCTGCTCGCGGTCGAAGTATTCCAGGTATCGGGCCAGCTGTTTGCCGTAGAAGCCCATGCGACGGTAGTGCCACGACCACTCCCAGCCCGCCGCCACCCGCTCGTCCTCCGCGTCGAGGGCCGCCTCGAAGTCGTTCAGCGGCTCGCGGCCGCTCTGGACCAACTGCAGGTAGTGCGAGTGTGCTCGTACGATGGGGTTGCGGAGGACTACGATGAGTGAAGCGTCGGGACACTGCTCGTGGAGAAGGCGCGGCGCGTCTTCATCGTAGAGGTAGACGGGCGAGGCTTCGCCGATGACCGACTCGGTCGTCGCCCCCGAGAACAGCGCCCGATAGTCTTCCAGCGTGTAGACAACTCCCGATTCGTGATTGGACGCTTCATCCCCCGGCCCGGCCATCTCGGGCGGATTCTCGGCGTAGGCAAAATAACAGGGCTCCTTCACCGGACTCATGAAGACGTCCGGGTGCTGGCGCAAGTAGTCGTACAGCGAGGTCGTGCCGGACTTGGCCGCTCCAATAACGAATGTATTCGGCATCCTCGCCATCGGTCCAACAGATCTTCGCGAAAGTCGAGAAGGTCGCCCGGTTCGTTCGGAAGGGACACCTATCACTGCGCAGAGGTGCTAAGCGTGTCCGCCGACGCGCATCCCCACGCGGCCACATCTTCTCGCGTCAGATCGTAGCGGGTCGCCTTTTGCACGGAGGGCACCTTTCCCTGGTAGGGCGAATGCACCCACTCCCAGACCGTTTGTCCGGTCGAATCGACTTCCAACACTCGACCCGCCGCTGATTCGGTCAGGAGCATGTTGCCGTTGTCCAACTGCTGCCACTTTCCCCCATTGGGCGTATAAAACGGCTGCCTAGGAGCAGTTGGGTAGCGTATCTCGGTGGCACTCGTGTGGGGGCGGACGAATTTGATGGTACTACCTCCCAGCATGCTCCCGTCGCTGGTGAGATCGTTGTTGTTGCTAAACACGCCGATCCAGCCGTTCCCCACAAAGTCGGGGTCGTGCTGGTGCAGGAAGGGATCGGAGGCGTGCCACTTGACCTCCAGGGTCTCCGGATCGAACACGAACACGAGATTGAGGTGCCGCACGGACACGGCCAGATCCCCGGCCTCGAAGAGGGGGTACTCATCGGCCATGGAGGCACTCAGGGGCTCCACGTCGTTGATGTGGGTGACGTCAGTGGGCACCCCCTTGGCATTGGTTGGATAGGGTTCCTCCTCCAGATATCTCGAGATGTAATGCTCCAAGTCATTCTCGTAGAGGACATCGAGGACATTAATGTCCGCCAGCAGGGTCCCGTCCGCCGACACCTGGAGGACGCGGTCCAGCCAGAACTTCTTTCCTCCGAGGCCGGGATAGCCGTCCGGGTACATCTCACTGCCGGCCTGCGGGGTGCGGCTGACGCCCGACACCCAGAACGTGCCGTCGTCGGCCCGGGCGATGGAGTGATGGTTCCCTTCCGCCATGGTCCAGCGCACGTCGCCGCAGGCCCCGAGGCGGGCCATGCCGATGTACTCCAGGTTCACCAGAAGGTCGCCGTCGGCAAAGAGATACGACCCGTGCACGTTGGGCCACATCGCAGTCGGTGCCTGGCGATCCAGGACTTGACTGCTAAAAATGCCCTCCGGATCGATGCGCCACTGGTGAACGACCTCTCCGCCCCGGTCGACCAGCTTGAGCATCGGCATCCAGCCGTCGCCGGTCTTCCACTTCGAGGTGATGAGCGTGAGGCCCGGCTGCATCCGCTCCGGCTGCGGGCGGCGCGTGCCGGCCCGGTCGTACCGCTGAGGGTGTAAGAACCCTGGATCGCTCCATCCCACCGCCGCCGCCACCGTCTGCGCCTCCTTCAGGGATTGCTGCAAAAAGTCATGGGGGAACCACCCCCATTTTCCCACCGCCACGCCGTAGACGAACGTCAGGATGGCGACCGACAGGACGAAGGCGACCTTCTCGAATGATCGGGCGATCATAATCGTCAACAGTTACAACAACCAGGGGCCGAGGCCATGTCGGACGGGCGTTCTCGTGCCCACAGTCGTTCCCGAGGCAGTCTCTCGGCAACGCCGTGTTCGTCATGGGGACGGGAGGGACACGCGACGGCCTCTTAAAATCGCAGTCCTTCCCAGCAACGGCCCCTCGTTCCCCCCTGTTCCAGATTTGCCACACCGATCGATCTCTGCATTCAACGTCCCAGATCGGGCACCCTGGAGCTCTGATCTCCTGCACGATGGTGTTCGACGAACCTATCGGCCGGATCGACTACTGGGCGGCGGCGGTCGAGTCCACCGACGAGCAGGGCCAGTCCGCAATGTCTGTCCGGGTCAGCGCATAGCGCGTTGCCTGCGTGACAGCGGGAACGTACTGGTCGCTGTACGGCGCAATGATCCACTCCCACACCGTCCGCCCCTCAGGGGTCACCTCTATCACGCGCCCAGTCCGGCTCTCCGTCAGGAGCATGTTGCCGTTGCTTAGCTGCTGCCACTTGCCCTGTGCGGCCGTGTAGAAGGAATCGGACTGGGCCGTGGGGAAGCGGACCTCGACCGAATCGGTGTGCGGCTGGAGCGCAACGATGCGGCTCCCGCCCAGCATGGTGCCGCGGAAGGTGAAGTCGCTGGCATTGTCGAAAATCCCAACCCATCCGTTTCCGAGAAAGTCCGGGTCGTGCTGCATCAGAAACGGATCGTCGGCGTGCCACTTCACCCGTCGGGTGTCGGGATCGACGACGAGCACCAAGTCGAGGTTGCGAAGGGACACCAGCAGGTCGCCAGTATTAAACAGGGGGTACTCATCGGCGAGGGAGGAGCTCAGCGGCTCCACGTCGTTCATGTGCGTGATGTCTTTCGTCTGGGGCCCTTTGTCCTTCGCCTGGGGCTGGAACGCCTCGGCAATGTAGCGCTCCAGATCGTTCGCGTACAGCAGGTCGAGCACGTTGAGGCGGTCGAGCACGGTGCCATCCGCGCTAACGTGCACGATCGGCTCGTGGTACACGGGCTTGTCGAGCCCCGGAACGCCGTCCGGGTGCGTGGGGAGGGTCCGGCGGGGCGTTTTGCTGGAGCCCGGAATCCAGTACGTGCCGTCCTCGGCCCGCTCGATGGAGTGGTGACTCCGCATCGCCAGCCGCCACTGCGGACGACCGCAGGCATCCACCTGCACGGTCCCCACCTGCCCAAAATTGACGAGCAGGGTGCCGTCCGGCTCCAGATGCGAGCCATGGATGTACCGACGACCGATGCGGCGCTGGTCGAGGGAATCGGGAAACAGCCGTCGAGGATCGAGCCGCCACTTGTGAACGGTTTGCCCGGACCGGTCCATCAACCGCACCTCCGGCTTCCACCCCTCGGGGCCCTTCCACATGGAGGTGACGAGGGTGAGACCGGGCTGCATTTTCGCCGGCGCGATCTGGCGGGCCCCCTGACGCTCGTAGACTCGCGGCTTTACGAAGTTGGGGGGATGCAGCGGGGACACCACTTTCGCCTGTCGCCACGCCTGCTCGATGACCGAGTTGGGAAACCAGCCCCACGCCCGCGCCCCGAAGCCGTAGAGGAAGGAAAACACCATCAGGGCCCCGACGAACGCAACCTTCGCGGCGGACGAGCGCATCTTCGTACAGTGATCGGTGCAACAACCCAAAGAGACGAAAGCTGGACCCCGGCGCGCTTCAAGACGTGAACGCCCTCGGCCTCAGCGTCACAATCGGCAGCCGCAACGAGCCCTCGTTCTTTTCTGTTCCGGCGACACACCGAAGAGTCCACTCCGGAGCGGCGTGTGCTGCTTCTCAGTCCTGCTCCTCCAGATACTTCTCGTACGGAGTCCCCCGGAGCCGCCGCACCAGCTCGTCGTAGTTGGCGACGCCCTCCCGGACCGACGGCGGGGCGATCTTGCGATAGCTGCTCTCGATGGGGGCAGACTCAACGCCCAAGGACGCACAAATCTCGTCCACAGTTGCTTGATGGACATCGGGATCGCGGATGTGCTCCTCGTAGGTCAACGACAGGTGGGGCACCCCTTCCAGGAGCCGCTCTTCGTACGCACCGAGGGCCTCGCTGCTGCGGATCCACTCCATCACGTGGTCGGGGTCGACGCGGAGTGCCCGGGCCTCGTCTGGGGTGTCGTCCTTTTTCTTGTGAAACTGCTCCCGACGGGCCCGAATGTTGGAGAGGGCGTGGCGGAGCAGATTCGCCCGCCGGAGGTAGAGAATTTGGAAACCGCCCTCGTTCCAGAGTCGGTCAATAAAAGACGCGGGGTGCTCCAGCGCGTTCTGCACGTCCTGTACCTGGTAGCTCAGAATCTTGCACCCGTACCCCGGCGCCGCGGCTCGCGCACTGCGGCCGAGCACGTGCCGGTAGGGATACGGAACGTAGTTGTGTAGCACTTCTCCCTCGCAGTGAAGCGCCGGAACGTCGTCGAGCATGCTGAGGAGCGCGGTGGTGCCGGATCGGCCCCGCCCGAACAAGATGAATCGGGGAGCGGGGAGGGCATTGGAATCAGTCCACCGGTACGCCCACAGCGCCTGTGCGTGCCGATACTGCTGGCGCACCTTCAGGTATTGCTGCGTGAGGGTCGACACGAGGGCATCGAACATCGGGGCAATGGCGGCTTTCTGGATCACACAGGACTCGGAACGGGGGGAGGCGTCGAAGGGGCTGCGGCCTCCCATTCCCGAAATAAAGAAGATCACCAAGAATCCGCCAACACCGCCCCCTCGCGCCGATACCACAGTGCAGATTCTTTTTCCTAACTGCTCAGATCCCGCCCCCCGCGATGAGCCCCCAGCCCCCTCCTGCCTCCGGAGAGAACGCCCCCGGCGATGGGACGTCCCCGGAGGACGCTCCGGCGTCCAACGAGCACGAGACGGAGGCCCGCGAGTACACGGACCGGATTCTGGAGGGGGCGACCTTCATTTTTTCCGGATCGATGGTGGGGAAGGTGGTGGGCCTCGCCATCCAGTTGGCGCTGGGCCGCGGGTTCGGCAAGGCCCTCTACGGGCTCTACACGACGGGGATGACGGTCCTTCGACTCGGACAGTCGGTGGCCACCCTCGGACTCCAGAACGGCGTCATCCGCTTCGGCGCACCTGCGTACGAGCGGGACCACCCTGAAGAGGTCAAGGGCACGTTTCTGGCAGTGGCGGGACTCGGTCTCGTGGCCGGGACCGTGCTCGGGGTCGGAATCTTCGTGGCCTCGCCCTGGCTGGCCGGAGGCGTGTTTACGGTTCCGGAGGGAATGGATCCGGCGCTGATGGAGCGGACCATTTCGGTGTTCGGGCTGGGCCTTCCCTTCTACGTGCTGACGTATCTTGCCTCCCGCATGGCCCGTGCCGTCGGCACGATGCAGGTCGACACGCTGCTCGACTCGATCCTCCAGCCGACCCTGTTTCTGGTGATGATCGGCGGTGTGCTGCTGGTTGGGCAGAACTTTACGTGGGCCCTCTACGCCTTTTTGACCTCGACGGTTCTCGCGGCGGGGACGAGCATCTACGCCATCTACCGGCTTTTCCCCCCGCTCTTCTCGCGTCTGGCCCCGGCGGTCGACGTCCGAGCCTTGCTCCGCTTTTCGATCCCCATCGTGGGCGTGACCCTGGCCACCATGGGCGTCACGTACACCGACCGGCTCATGCTGGCCATCCTCAAGACGCCGGAGGCGGTGGGGACGTATCAGCCCGCAGCGATCCTGGCAATCCAGTTGAATTTCATCCTGTTTGCGATGACCGCGGCCTTCTCGCCCATCATCTCCGACCTGTACGAGAGCGGCCAATTCGAAGACCTGTCGAGCCTCTACGCCGACACGGTCCGCTGGATCATCCTGCTGACCCTGCCGGCAGCCATTGTGCTCATCGTGTTTGCCCCCCAGATCATCTCGATCTGGGGCGCGGAGTACCGGAACGGGGCCTCGGCCCTCCGCATCCTCGCGGCCGCACAGTTTGTGGTGGCGGGCGTCGGCTCGGTCGGGCAGATGCTTCAGATGTCGGACCATCAGGACTACGTCTTCGGCGTCAACGCGTCGATGGCCGTGCTCAACGTGATCCTCAACTGGATCCTGATCCAGTGGTACGGCGTGAACGGGGCCGCACTGGCCACGGGGATCACCACTGCGCTCGGCGACACGGCCGAGGTCGTAGGCCTCTACGCCTTTCTCTCGATTCACCCGTTCCGGTGGCCCCTCTGGAAACCGTTCGCCGCCGCCGGACTGGCGACCCTGCTGACTGTGCCCCTCTACACCGCGACCTCCGGCCCGGCGCGGTGGGCCCTCGGCATTCCCGTCCTCCTGCTGGCCTACGGGGGCGCCCTCTACGGCCTCGGCCCTCACCCCAAGGACGCGTCAATCCTGACCGGCCTGTGGCAGCGGCTCGTATCCTCGGGAGACGAGTAGGAACCGGTCGGTCCGCTCAGGAGGAATTGCCGGCGGACGCGTACTCCCGTGCTAGGGACGCGAGGGCGTGGCGGGTGGGCGACGCGCCCGAGAGATACTGCTCGATCCAGTCGCCCGTGAAGAGGTGCTCGCGATCCACGGCCTCGTGGCGGCCGCTCATGTAGTGGAAGAGCGCCGGCAGGTCGCCGTCGTCGGGAGTTTGGGGCTTTACCCAGTTAAAACGGGAGTCGAGCAGGCCGTACTCGATTTGATTCTTGAGGATGCTGAACGCGACCCCCAGCTGCTCGGTCACCCAGTAGTCGTAGGTAGACTGCGAGGCGTCCGAGAAATACCGGTTCCGGACGCGCCGGGCCGCTTCTTTCAGCATCTCGACGAGGGTCGACTTGGCCGTGGCCGCCCGTCGCGCGAAGAGCTCGTGGGCGATCCGTGAAGCATCCCGGCGGACCTGGAGGACCGCAGGGCGCGTCATGACCATGACCCCGCCGTTGAAGAGGGGGTAGCCGAGCGGAAATCGCTCGTCGGCCACGTCGTCGAGGGTCTGCCCGTCCGGAAGCGCGAACTCTCGGATCAGCGGCTCGACGGTGCCGGCGCTCTGAGCTCCGGGATATCCGATCTTGCGCCCCCGGAACTGCGCCTCGTCGGGGTCCATCCCTGCCACCATCTCGTCGAGGGCGTCAAAGACGACCGTGTCGCAGTCGAGGTACACGAGAACCTCGTAGCTCTCCTGCGGGGCGTACAGGGCGTTGAACTTGTTGGTGAAGGCGCCGCCGTGCTGCCGCGGCATGACCCGGAACGTCACCGGTCCAAACTGGGCGATCTCTTCCCGATCGTCGGCGGGCAGTGCCTCAGCGTTGGTCGCCACGGTGACGGAGGTGTCGCTGAGCGCCCCGCCGTTTGCGCGGAGGCTGTACAGAAGCAGCTTCATCATGCCGGCAAACGCCCGGTCGGACTCCCCGACAATCGAGATGTGAACGTCCATCTTTCGCCTGCGTCAAGTCCCCAGAAGAGCTTGCTCGACACACCCCGGCACCACGAGGGAATCAGGAGGCGTTCCCCTCGGCCTCGTCGTCCGCGTTCTCGTCTCTCCGCCGCCGCACCCGCATGCCAACCAGCACAAAGACCCCGCCGTAGACCAGGATCGTGCTTGCCCACGCGATCCACCGGCCGTAGCGATCGGCCTTCGGCTCGAACCGCATGACGAGCGTGTGCTCCCCCTCCGGCACGTGCACGCCCCGGAGCAGGTAATCCGTGCGGTGAATCGGGACCTTCTTTCCGTTCAGGTACGCGTTCCAGCCGGCCGGGTAGTACACCTCGCTCGCCACGAAGAACCGCGGGGCGTCCGTGCGAACCGTCCACCGAATCTCCTCCGGCTCGTAGTGCTCCAGGGTCACGTCGGCCGTACTGTTGCTGTCGATCGGCGTGACCGGCTTGTCGAGGGGCTCGGGGAGGAGCGCCGTTTGCCGCGGCTCGAACGACGAGGACCGGAGCCGCGCCCACATTTTCTTCGGACTCTCGACGACGTCCGTCTGTCCTACGAGGAAGCCGCGGGGGACCGCGTCCTTGTTCCGAAGGACCAGCACCCCCGACTTCTGGCTGCGATAAACAACTTCGGTTCCCGGAAGCTGCTGGCGGGCCGCAATATAGCGGGTGTTCATGAGGTCAAGGGCGTTCTCGTTCGGCGGGCCTTTTGCGTTGACCCGAAGGATGTGGTCAAGGTAGTGCTGGTAGCGCTGGAGCTTGGCCCCGTGGTACCCGCCCACGTTCTCGTAGTGGTACGAGGGGCGGGCGGTGCTGGTCGGATTCCCCTCCACCAGCGAGAGGACGCGGAAGTGGCCCAGCCCGCCCGCCTGCTTCTGCTTCTTCTTAATGTATTGGTCAAACCGATAGGTGGGAATGGACTGCTCCGCCTCCTGCGACGAGTAGCGCTCCTCGCCCATATAGCGCGAATCGACGCCCCAGAGATCTACTCCGACGACCGCAACCACCGCAAGACCGGCCACCCACGGCTGGATGGTCTCGCGCCGGTACAGCACGAGGGCCCCAGCCGCCAGGAGGAGGAAAAGCATCGTGCGCTGCGCATCGGTCGCGAAGGCGCCGCGGCGCTGCTCCTTCAACTTTTGCATCTGGCGGTCCACCGCCTTCTGCACCCGAGGATTCCGAGGGGAAACGTTCGGATTTTGGCGGAGCAGGGCCTGCCGGATGCGCTGCCGCTCGTTGGGCTTCTCAAAGTCGAGGAACGTATTCGGGGTGAGCCACACCAGCGCCACGACCCCGAACACCACCCCGAACGAGATCAGGATGGGGCGGAGTCGGGGATCGGCCGTCTGTCCGCGCCGTCGGTCCGGGTCGTCCGGCCGGCGCAAGGCATAATCGAGCCCAATGCCCGCAAGGACCGCCAGTCCCAAGGCACTCGCAGAAAGCCAGGTCTCCGGGGCGCGGAAGGCATCAAAGAACGGGAAGTACTGAAACAGGGGCCAGTTTATCCATGCGGCGTGCTTGCCCAGGGAGAAGAGGATGGTACCGAGCGTGCCCAGCCCCAGGCCCCACACTAGCCACGAACGAACTCGCCAGACAGCCAGCCCCGCCAGGGCCCCCACAACCCCGGTCACATAGTGGGGTCCCTCGGTGAAGGTTTTGGGGCCCCAGTAGGTCTGTCCGCCCCCTCCGAAGGCATCAGCCACAATGAGCGTGAAGAGCTCACCGGGGCCCTGACTCCACCGCATGGCCGACGTCCAGCCCATACCGCCCCCGTTGCCGCTGCCGTTGACGGCCGCCGCGGCGCCGCGCACCGAGTATTGCTTGTACTGGTACCGGGCCAGGTACGGCTCCGCGGCCATGGCGAGGCTCAACACCGTGCCCAGCGCAAGCCAGCCCGTCGAGGTGGCCAGCTCCGGCACCCGACCGTCTCGCACGGCCCCGATGACCTCCACAGTCCACCACAGCAGAAGAAACATCCCTGTATAGAACACGATCTGCGGATGATTGGCGCGCAACTGGAGCGCCAGCGCGCCCGCAAACAGAAGCCCCCCGAGCAGGGAGGGATTGCGCAGAGTGTATGCGAATGCGAGTAGGACGTACGGCGCGTAAGCCAAAGCGACGAACTTGGTGCCGTGCCCCACCCCGATGATGATGGGGATGTACGTCGTAAACCCGAAGACAAGCCCCGATAGGAGCCCTGAGAGGTGGTTTCGCGTCAAATAAAAGACGAGCAGGTACACGCCCGCCATGAGCACGAACAGTATGGACACGGGCCACAGGGGCCCGCGAATGAGGTTCACCAGATCGTCGAGCTGCAGGACAGAAATGTGCTCGTTGATGTAGGGCATCCCGCTGAACACGTTCGGCGCCCAGCGGGCCCATTCCCCAGTCTTCCGGTGGTGCTCCACCGTCACCTGCGCGTTGGCCCGAAAGGTGATGGTGTCGGTGCCCTGAATGTTCTTGCCTTCAAAGATGGCAGGGGCGTAGAAGGCCAGGGCCACCACGAGTAAAATCCCAAGGCAGGCTGTATGCCGGGTCGTGGGGGAGAGCTGCGCCCAAAAGGTGTCGGTGTGGGCGGTGCGCGGAGGCGGAGACTGGGTGGAAGAGGGCATGTAGGAGGATTTGTCGTAGCGAGGACGACAGGTCAAGAAGCCCGAAACGGTCGGTCATTTTTGCTGTTCCAGTGGGGCTTGTCAAGGTCAGGCGGGCCATAGACCAATCGGAGGTCTCAGATACTCTTGGGTGCCCCCTGGTCCGGTTTGGACGCGTGTTCAGAGGTCGCCCGTTTTCTTCGCTCCTCCTCAACGCCCTCGCCCCGCCCCTGTCATGAATCGGGTGAATCTTTTCCTCATCGGCGTGAACAAGGCCGGTACGAGCTGGCTGTACTACCTGCTCGACCATCACCCAGACGTGTTCATGGCGGACGCGAAAGAGCTCTACTACTTTGGCGACGAAGGGCCGGAGGAGGAGCGTCCCGAGACCCTCGCGAGCTACCACCGTCACTTTCCGTTCAACGAAGAGTACCGCTATTTCGGCGACGCAACGGTGATGTACTACAAGAGCCCGGCGACCGCCGACGAGATTCAGGCCTACAACCCGGACGCAAAGCTGTTCGCCATCGTCCGCGATCCGATTCAGCGCCTGCTTTCCCAGTTTCAATACAACAAGCAACTCGGCCTCATCGACGAGGCAACTTCGGTGGCGGAGGCGCTTCCCGACCGCGAGTACCTTCTCCGCACCAGTCACTACGAGGAGACCCTGCCCGCGTACGCCGAGCGGTTCGGGCCCGACCAGTTCAAGGTCGTGAGCCTCGAGGCGGGGCAGGCAGATCCGGAGGCGTTCTGGACAGACCTCCTAGACTTCCTCGACCTGCCGAAGGCTCCCCGTCCGAAAACCGAGGATCAGCCCGAAAACCCGACGGGGAGTGCGCCCTTTCGTGCGGTCTACCGCGCAACCGTTCGCCCCCTACGCCGACACTTTCCCCAGGTTTACCGGTGGCTCCTTGGGAGCACGGTCGCACGACAGGCCAAACTGGCACTGCTCCGCCTGCTGGGCACGGCGAGGGCCAAGACGGAAGCCCTGTCCCCCGAGATGGAAGCCCGGCTGCAGGAGGAGTTTGCCCCAACCTACGCCTACCTGCGGGACCTCGGCTTCAAGGTGTACGACAACTCGTAGGATCGAAGGCCCCACAATTTAGGACAGGCGTCGCCCGGCGCGGCACGGCGGCCGGTGCGGGTCAGGGTACGCTCCCCCTCTCCTTCCAGCACCTACCAGTTATTGTCTTCTTCGTAGCCAAGCCGAACGGCGGCATCACCCGCAAGCTCCTTAAAACGAGCCTTCAGTTCTTCGTCGAAGTGATCCTCCCACTGGCTGGTCCGCCCCGAACGAAGATGGGACTGTTCCTCAACGTCCCCAAAACTACGACCCGAGACGTTCTGGAAGCTGTAGTACTCGGCGATCTCTAAGCCGGCTTCCACGGCTTCTTCGTGGAAGCCGTAGTGCCGAAAAAGAGCGTCGAAGTAAGAGGCCTCATCAGCGATCACGTCTTCGTACTTCAACTCCAGGAACGCTGGGTCGTCGTAGTTCCACCGGAGCATGTCCTGAAGGTCCTCCCGACAGAAGCGCTCCATTTCGAGAATCATCCCCTGCTTTTTTCCGACCTCGTTCAGGGCCTCCTGGAAGCTCTTACCGTCATACTCGTCTTGGGGGACACGGGCCCACTCCTCTTCCGTCCAGAGATGGTAGTGGTACCCAGACACAACCATGTCTCGAGGATCTCGGATCATATGGGACCCGCGATATGGCGGAAGTGCAGACCGGTCGATCCGGCTATGATCCTGCAAGAAGACCTCCGTGGAGGACTCTAGGGCTTCCTGCTCGCCCAACTGGAAGTGCAGGCCATACTGCCTCGCCACCGTTGACAGTACCCGGGTAAACCATACCGTGCCGCTCCGGTGGTGACAGCAGTGCACGATGAGTTCCGGTCCATCATCCACGAAAGGATCCTCCGTGACCAGTCGGTTCAGATGGGTGGCCCCCTTGTTCAACAGGGTGAGAGCGCCACCGGGAACTGAGCTTTTTGCTATATTTCGTAGGGTATCGTACATTCAATCTGACTCTAATATTGGGAGGACAATTTTACGTAATTAGCTAAGTAATATTTTCCACGAGACGGGCGAAAAGGGGCACTTGGAGCCAGCCGAGTTTCTCCGGACGCCTGCAGTGTCAACTCGCCCCTGCACCGCTGATGCGTGAGGGACGCCCCCACCTCGCCCTCGTTGTGGCTCCTGGTTCAGGGCGTTCCGTCATCTCTGTCTGGTGAGCCTTGACTTGGCGACGGGAAACTCTCCCAAAACGCTTCTTCGTACCTTCTCGTAAGGGCTTGGGCGAGGATCCTGTTTGTCGATGGGAGATAAATCGGTTCACTTGCACTCACCTTGTTGAGGCATTGCCCAGAGGAGTCCTCAGAGCCTGGTACTGGATCCATCTCCCCTGACCGGACACGGATTTCTTACATCACAGGCCCATACCTGCGATGCATCGTGCCGTAGGACAATCCACGCCGTCCTGTCGGCGTGGGTTATATAAATCTGCGTCCCTCCTTTTCCGATTCACCGTCTTGTTCGGAGTCGTCTAAATGCACGTCTCCACCTGTGAGATCCTGCCTGCTGGTTCCTATCTTTCCTGGTGTTTCGCACTGCCCGCCAGCTCAATTTTTGACCGTCCCCCGATATGTTTGCGTCCATCCTGATTCCCGTGGACTTGTCCAGCACCAACGAGCATGTCCTCCAGCGGGCTCAGCAGCTGGGGGATCCGAGTCGCACCCGCCTCCTGCTGCTTCACGTAATCGAGACCCTCCAGGACGAGGATCCCGACGAGATGGAGGATTTCTACGACGAACTTCGCCAGGACGCCGAGGAGAAGATGGAGACCTGGGCTACAGCGGTCGCCGAAGAGGGGTTCGAGGTCCGGTCTACGATCACGTATGGACAGCGGGGCCCCAAAATCACGCAGGTAGCCGGCGAGAAAGAAGTAGATCTTCTCGTGATGCGGTCCCATCAGGTCAGTCGTGACGACTCCGACGCCGATGTTGGAACGGTCAGCCACCAGGTAGCCGTCTTCGCCCCCTGCTCCGTCCACCTCGTTCGGGTGTAGCCTCCCTCGTGTTCGGCTCGCGAAACCGAGTTGGCGTAGCGTGGATCCGCTTCGCTGCCAAAGTTCTACGGCTCTGTTCTCTCGCTCCGCAGGACCTGTTCTGTGGTCCTTCTTTGGGGAAATGTTGTCCCCCCTAAGCCCATCGGCGGGCGCTGCGGCGCACAACCCCACCAGTGAACGCTCTCCGTGACCAATGCATTCGCCGGTTTATGGTCTACAGCATCACCGGAAACCCTACGAAGCCAAACCTCTGGGCGCCATTGTCCGAGTTGGTGCACCGACTTCTCGACGATGGGCTTGACTTTGTGCTGCACGAACCGATTGCCGACGGTCTCGCCGAGCGGGACCTCGTTGACGACGCGATTTGTCGTGACCACGCGGTTCGTGACATCGCCGAGGCGGGCGACCTCATTTTCTCGTTTGGCGGGGATGGAACGCTGCTACGCACCGCCCACCTCACTGGCCCGAACGACACGCCCCTGCTGGGCGTCAACATCGGGCGCTTAGGCTTCCTGGCCGACATCGAGATTGACCGCATCCACGATGCGCTGGATGCCCTCGAAGCCGGGGACTACGACGTCGAAGAGCGTCTCGTGCTTGAGGCAACGTCCGATTCTCCCCCTGCGTTCGACACCGAGTGGGCCGTCAACGAGTTCGCGCTGGACCGTAGTGGGGCCGCCGGGCTCATCGAGATCGAGGTGGTCGTCAATGGCACTCCGCTCAACACCTACTGGGCCGATGGGCTAATCATAGCGACCCCGACCGGGTCTACCGCGTACTCGCTGTCGACCGGCGGCCCCATCATCGCTCCCGGAGTTGAGGCCGTCATCCTGACCCCTATTGCCCCGCACACGCTCACCGTTCGCCCCATCGTTCTTCCCGCCGACGTCACGATCACCTGTCGGGTGTTGGAAAACGATCAGCCCTACGTGTTCGCCGCAGACGGCCGGAGCACCATGTTTGAGGAGCACGCGATCCGGTTCACCGTCGAGCGCGCCGCGCACACTGTGAACCTCGTGAAGCTGCCCGGGCAACACTTTTTCCACACGCTCCGGTCGAAACTGATGTGGGGCGTGCGTCGTTCAGACGGAGGCTAAGCCAGAAGACCCTCCCCCGTGGCAAGGAATACTCAGTGAAGGGGGGATGAAACGGCTGAGGCAGTCGTTGACAGCTTTGGTCCGCACCGGTACATTTCGGTCTGTCGAGCCGGAGGGACCCGGCAGACGACCGGGGTCAGGTAGCTCAGGTGGTAGAGCAACGGCCTGAAAAGCCGTGTGTCGGCGGTTCGAATCCGCCCCTGACCACGCTCACCCCGCTCAAATCGGCGCTTTGCGCCGCTGAGCGGGGTTTTTTGTTACCACGGATGTAAAAACAGATGTAGTGTAGCTCCACTTTCTGCCGAGAAAGGAACGCTCGGAAGCCAGAAAATCGGGGGCTCGCGTCGGATGTGTCTATCGGACCTGGAAGCCTACCTCGGAGGAGACCGAGCCAGTTCCCTCGGGTATGTTTCCCTCAGGCAGCCTCCACCTCAGACCAGAAGGCCCGATGAGCTCGGAAAACACGCCAGATCCGTCGGGCAGGCCGGGTCCCAAGGATACAATCCAGGCGCTGCAGGAGAAAGCCTGGTCGGCCCTCTCCGACGCAGAGGTGCTCTCGGAGCGCGGGTCGCCGGAGGCGACAATCAACCGCGGATGCCATACAGTCTTTCAGGCCGCCCGCGCCGCGCTTCTGACCGAGGGGGAAAGTCCCGATACCCACTCCGGCGTCATTCGCCCTTCGGCTACCACTTCGTTCGGACCGAACAGGGATCCGTGGAGGTTGGCGCTATCTTCACCACCGCGCATCGATGCACGGCGACGCCGATTAGGACGCGGTTTCGGACTTCAGTCGAGCGGAGGCCGCCGAGCTTGTCGAGAAGGCCCACCGGTTCATGGAAGCTGTTGAGGAGCAGATTCTTTCCAGCCGGGTGGCACGCGCTTCGCCCGGGGCCTCGATCAGTTCAGGGTTCACATGATTCAGGATTTCCAGAGCTACGCTCCACTGCTACGCCGGCCCTAATGATGACCAGACGCAATGCCTCTCTGTGAGAAGATCTGCTCAGAGCGGAAAGATTTCTGGGAATGCGACCTTTCCGTGCAGGCTCTTTTCGGGGCTGGCCGGTGTTGACGACGTGAGTGATTGACACTGCCGCTGGGCCAAATGGCCGAGTCCGACCAGTGGAAAGGGCAAGTGTCCCGGTCAGAATCGAGAAGAGAACCGGCTCTTGAATCCGATAAACCGAAGGCCGTAGTGGCAGCCTGACCGAACCGAACGCAGCGAGCTCTTCAACACTTTCTCGGACTGGGCTTTTGCAATCACGCAGGTAGAGAATCCCGCTCACACTCCAGCCTCCGTCCACCATTCACCCGGATACAGAAATCGGAGACACCCCAAAACGATACCAATGATCTCTGTCCTTCAAATCGCTCTACCGATTGCGGCTGTGGGGGCAGCCGTCGGCGCGCTAATCAGCATCGGTCTACACTGGGGCAAGTCGCACAGCTGGACGGAAAGAGGGGTCCTTGTGGCGAGAGACCTCCTCCTCGGGGGAACCCTCCTGTTTATCATCCTCCTCTCTTTCTGGCTCTGGTTAGAGCTTCTAACCGCGGGGGTCTCCGTACTACCGTCGACCTCCTACGCGTACCTCGCCGTACATATCGTCTACGCAGGAGCTCTGACCCCGGCTCTTCGCCTTCTGAATCGAGGGCAGGAGGAGAAACAGCTGTCGATCCCGACTGCCTTTTTCATCTCGCTGCTGGCTTCTCCACTCATTTTGCTGATTGGGCTTGTTCTTCTCCCGACGGTCCTCGATTCGGAGACGTAGTCGGACGGTCGCCTGGCCCCCCGGAGCCTGCTGGCGCGGAACCAGTGCTGTTGGGAACGGCGGTTTGCGGGCGAACGGGGGCTTGCGGGGCCCGCTTTGGGCGGGTGGGGATGAACGCGCAGACGAACCTGCACCCGAACCCTACGTTTGAGTAAGAGACAAAGTCAAGAGGTCCCGCGAAATCAAGAGTGCCCTGTAGGGATGATCGGTTTTGCGGACGTAGAAGTTGCTCGCTGGAGGTGGAGCCCTGTCAGTCGGATCAAAGCCGTATGCCTCCTTTTGCTTGGAGGACTTGTGTGTTCTGGGAGCCTCGTGCCCAGAGCCGCGGCGCAAGACACCCAGCCGACCCGCCGGGAGAAGCTGGTCCACTATAGCCTCTACTACGAGAACTTCAAGAACAAAAACTACAAAAGCGCGCGCAGCGACCTCCTCTGGATTTTGGAGCATGCCCCCGGGCTTCCGGAGGGAGACGCCCGAAACTACCGCCGCGCGGTCAAGCTCTACGAGGGGCTCGCCAAGCGGGCTACGAGCAAACAGAAGCGGAAGGCGTACTTGGATACGGCGGCCACCTATCTGGCCACTGCCCCCAAGAAAATGAACCGGCAGGGCATCGAGTACGCCCCCTACGCGTGGCAGCTTCGCAAGGGCCGGTTTCTGGCGCGGCACCAGCAGCAGTCCTTTTCGGACGTGGAGGGCCTCAAAACCTCCATTGCCCACTACCGGAACGCCTTCGAGCTTTCTCCCAGGAAGGTGAATCCGTATTACATCCAGCGCGTGCTTCAGGCCTACCTGGAGGAGAACAAGCTTCAGAAAGCCCTCAAGTTTGCCCGCACGGTCGAAAAGAAGCGCGGGTACGACAAGGCGGTAGCAAAAATCGTGAGCCGGGTCCGCGAGCAGGTTTTTGGCAAAAACCCGCAGGCCCGGATCGCCTACCTCGAACGGCAGGCCAAGGCCCATCCCGACAGCACGAGGCTTTTGACGGAGCTTTTCAACGCCTATGCTGAGCGGGGAAACGTCCAGAAGGCCTCGAAGCTCGCCGAGCGCCTGATGAAGGCCG